>NZ_JASNFO010000033.1:0-185196 GCF_032027725.1 Pseudofrankia coriaricola
GGGGGGGGGGCCCCCCCCACCGAGGGTGGTCGCCGTGGGCGCGGGTCGCGCGGGACCGGTCCGGCCAGGCGGAGTGGGCGTTCGCCTGGCCGGAACCGGAGCGCGCGGTGGTCTGTCTCGCGGCCGTCCGACCTCAGCGGGCCGGATCGGCCGGGACAGCCGACGTCGACCGTCGGGGCGGCCCGGGCGGGGCCGCCGGCGGACGGCTGGGTCAGATGGTGCCCTGGCTCCGGCGGCGGTTCACGACGCCGACGGTGAGCAGGATGGCGCCAAGGCCGGCGCCGGCCAGCGGGAGGACGGGGGTGGAGTTGGTGGCCATGCCGCCACCGCCCGCGGCGACGCCGCCGGGGCCGCCGCCGGGGGCGCCGCCCCCGCCGCCGCCCCCGCCGCCCCCGCCGACACCGACACCGACACCCGCGCCGACGACGCAGTCCTTGTCCTTGTCGCGGTCGCCGAGGATGCCGTCCTTGAACCAGTCGTCATTCCTGCCGTCGTCCGTGCCGTCGATGCAGTCCTTGTCCCTGTTCTTGTCGTCGAGGGCGCCGTTGTCCTTCCGGTCACCATTGCCGTCCGCGGCCTGCGCGATCCCAAGGCCGGGCCCACCGATGGTGAGGATGACGCTCGCGGCGCCGGCCAATCCCAGCAGGGCTGCACTACGTCCCAGGCCCTTCATCAGGTCCCCTCTCTCGCAGATTGTGACTTTCACATGACTGCGAGTGACACCATAGCCACTCCTTGGCCAAATCCTGAGCAGCCCGCATGGGCGTGGTGAGCACCTGGTGACTGGCCGGAGAATCAACGGCGGGGTTCGGGGCCCCTGGCGGCGGTTGCCTGCGGCGACGGGGACCGCCCCGTTCCCGCCGGTTTCCTCCGGCGCCTTTCCCGCGATCCAGGACGGGTTTTCCGGAATTCGGGACCACAGCGTTGGCCCTGATTGTCTTCCGCGTGCGTCCTGTCCCTTTTTCCTGTCCCGTCCGGGCGCGCCGTTGATTCACTGCCGGATACGGCGTCGGTGACGCGGACAACGGGCTTCGGCGCCATAGCATGCACGCCGTCGGGTGCCGGTGGCACGGGAAGGGGCGAGCATCGTGGGCGGTGCGTCAGAGCGTGGCGGCCGGCGGCCCGGTCCGCGGGCGGTCGCCGCGGCCGGACGGCCCCGGCGGCCCGACCCCCGGCCCGACCGCCTCGGCGCGGGGCCCGAGCAGGTGGCCGGCTCGGACCGCCTGCTGGACCACCGCGGGCCCGCGCGGGGCGACGGGCTTCCTCGGGACCGAGGCGTCGCGAGCGGCGGGCGCCAGCGTGCCGCCGTTCGTGAGGACGGCCTCGACGCCCTCCTCGACTCCACCGAGCCCGTGGCCCTGGGCCCGGCCCGGACCCGGGCGACCGCTCGCGCTCGTCTGCGTGGCAGGTCCCGGGCCGGCATGCCGTCGGCCGGGCCGCCGGACAGGCCAACGGGCCGGTTCGGGTCGAAAGCCCGGCTGACCTGGCCGCTGGTGCTGGCCGGGCTGGCGCTGGTCGCCCTCAGCGGATACCGGCTGGCCGCTCCGGAACTCTCCGCGGTCGAGGCGCCGTCGGCCGGCCGGGTGCTGCCGCCTCCGGTCACCGCGACGGCCTCGGCTCCGCCGGCCACGGCGAGCCCCGCGCCACTGCTTCCACCGCCTGTGGTGGCCGACCCGGTACGGCTGCGGATCCCGGCGATCGCGGTGGACGCGCCCGTCGTCGGCCTTGGGCTGACGCCGCAGGGCGCCATCGACGTGCCAACCCAATGGGGCGACGTCGGGTGGTACAAGCCGGGGGTTGCCCCAGGCGCCGTCGGGCCCGCGGTGCTCGTCGGCCACTACGACTCGAAGAAGGGGCCGGCTGTCTTCTACCGGCTGCGCAGCCTGCTGCCAGGGGACCAGCTGACCGTCGTGGGCGTGTCCGGGGCGAGCGTCACGTTCGTCGTCGACCGGTCGGAGACCGTGTCCAAGGCGGCGTTCCCGACGCAGCGGGTCTACGGCCCGGTCACCCGCCCGGAGATCCGGCTCATCACCTGCGACGGCGGGTTCGACGAGCGGACCCACCACTACCTGGACAACCTCGTTGTCTACGGCCATGCCATCCCCACACCGGTCGTCCCGCCCGCCCAGGGCCTCCCGGCGGCGCCCGGTGCCACACCCGCGGCCGTGCCGACGCCCGTGGGTGTGACGCCACCCGTGTCGCCCGCCGGGGCCCAGCCCACGCCGTCGGCCGGCACCCCGGCGGGAGTGGCATCCGCCGCGCCCGTGTCCGCCCCGCCGGCGTCGGCCGGATCCGCGTCGGCCGGGCTCACGCCGCCCCCGCCCGCCTCGGTCGCTCCCGCCGTGCCCTCCGCCGCCACTCCGCGGCCATCCGGGTGACGGCGCCGCCGCGCCCACCGCGGTCGTCGCCCGGTGGCCGGGCCGTCCGCGGCCACGCCCTCCGTCGGCCGTCCGCAATCAGGCCGCGACTGTCGGCCTGACCGCGCCTGCTGGTCCGACCGTGTCTTGCGCTCTGCCGAGGACCCTGTGGTTTCGGCGGCTCGCGCCAACCCGCCCACAAGATAGTCAACGCTGTTGACGCGACGGGACCGGCGCGACGATCTTCGTCGCGCCGGCGGCCCTTTGGTGTGGGATGGGCGGAGGTCGGGTCGCCGTGGCATGCCGGTCGCGGCGGGTGTGTCGCGTTGCGACCGCGCGCGTCTGTTTCGGCCCATTCGTCCGGTAGGGCCCTTGGACCCTAGAGCGATCCGGGACTTTAGTCCTGCGCGAACTGGGCTCGGTGGGCCCCGAGGGTGTAATTTCTCTCGGCCGACCCAACGTCGGATCAATCGACTGGGCCGCGCTGGCGCGGGATGGTTCGCAACCCCTGACGCCGATGACGATTTCTCCTGGTTGGGCGTGTGGGCAGAGCCGGTCGGAACGAGGCGGACATCTCATCGAAACCTGCTGGGAGGTGTCCAATTGTTGTGTTTACGGTGGTTGGAGGTGCCGCTGGGGGATCGGCTATGGTCAGCGATGCAACATTCTTCGCCTAAGGCACCAAATCGTCAGGCCAAACGCCGAGTCCTGCCCCTGGTCTGAACACCCTCCGACAAGCCGGGGCAGGAGCGGGGGACCCAAGGTCTCACCGGGCAACGCCGGTACACCGGCCGCGTCCTCGGGGTGAAGCTGCCGCAAGGCAGCCGGGTGGCGTGAACCCCGCCCGAACCCGACAGCTGACCTCGCAGGCGTCAGGGAAGGACGCGCGTTGTCCCGTCGTGGCATGGCCTGGCTCCCGGACGACTGGGACGAGCTTGTGCGCGGCCGGCATCGCACGGACGGCGCCCCGAACGGGGCCCGCCGGCGGACCGGCAACCAACCCCGCCGGGTCAGCACGATCGCCGCGTTCACGACCGGCACGCTCGCAGTCTCCACCGCCGCGTTCGCCGCCACGGTCCCCTCCTCGGACTCGCCCTCGACCGTCGACACGAACCCGCAGAACAGCAGCACCACCTACGAGGCGAGCGCCCTGGGCGCCGCGTTCGGGGGCGGGGGCGACGAGAGCGGCGCCAGCGGCCTGGGCCGCGCCGTGTCCGACGGTTCCGGCTCGGGCGGCCTCGCGGGGGCGGTGGCCGACTCCGGCCCGGTCTTCACCAACCTGACGCTCACCGCGGACCACACCACCGTCCAGCCCAACGCTCCGGTCGTGTTGACCGTCAAGGCGAGCGAGGCTCTCGACGGCTCGGCGCTGGTCCGCCAGAAGGTGAAGATCGTCGTGGTGGACGGGCCGAAGTGGCAGGCCACCACCACCCTCACCACTGACGACCAAGGCCAGGCGAGCATCACCGCCCGGTTGCTGTCGACCACCACGCTCACCGCCGTGTTCGACGGCGGCAGCACGCTGCGGCCCTCGGTGGCCGGCGCGACCACGATCACGATCCAGCAGCGCAGGAGCGACGACTACCTCGACACCGGCGTCCCGTCGGTCATCCAGGGCAGCACCATCGGCGAGAAGGCCGTCTACCTCGCCTCGCTGCAGAAGGGCAAGCCGTACGTCTACGGCTCGGAGGGCCCGTACTCGTTCGACTGCTCGGGCCTCGTCCAGTACGTCTTCAAGCAGCTCGGCCGCAACCTGCCACGCACCGCCGAGGCACAGTACTGGGCCACGACGCACGTCGCCCAGTCGGGCAAGCAGCCGGGCGACCTGATCTTCTACGGCAGCCCGGGCAACATCTACCACGTCGGCATCTACGCCGGTAACGGTTACATGTGGGCCGCCCCGCAGACCGGTGGTGTGGTGTCCCTGCGCCCGATCTACAGCTCGACCTACCTGGTCGGCCGGGTCATGTGACGGGACGCGGCCAGGCGCGGAGCGCCCCGGCCGTGTCTTCGTCTCCCGGACGCTTCGCGCCCGACCAGCCTGGATCCCGATGCCTGTTCATGGCGGGGGTAGCTCTTCTTCGGGCCCGGTGAGCCAGGTCCAGTCGGCGGCGGACGGTTCCCTGCGGCTATTTCCCCGCGGGCGACGGTGTGGACGAGGCTTCATGCGTCCCGCGGCCGGAAGCCGGTGATCCTCATCTCCTTCTGATCCGGCTGACCTGGTCCGCCGCGGCGGTCTGCGGCCGGTGCCGAGCCCGGCCCGGAACGCGCGGCGGGGCTGCCGGCGCCACGGTCCGCGCCGCGGAGGGCCCGGGTCACGCCCTCAGTGCCGGCGCCCGGTCGGGCGCGCTGTCCTGCCCGCCCTCGCCGCGCCCGCGTGCATGGTCATCGACTAGCGTCTTGCCTCCAGAGGGCGTGCCGATCCTGCCGGGCGCGCCACGGTACGCGTGTGCCCGACGCGGGCAGGACATTTCCGCGTCTCCTTTGGCCCGTAATCTTGCTGGCAGGTCGCCGCTGAGGGGAGGAAATGCCGCATGACGAGCGCCTCCGCCCCCAGCGACCGGATCTGGACCATCCCGAACCTGCTGTCCGCGCTGCGCCTGCTCGGTGTACCCGTCTTCCTGTGGCTCGTGCTCGGCCCGCACGCCGACTGGGTGGCGCTGGGCATCCTGGTCTTCGCCGGCATCAGTGACTATCTCGACGGCCGGCTCGCTCGGGCCCTGGGCCAGACCAGCCGCCTGGGCATCCTGCTCGACCCGCTCGCCGACCGGCTCTACATCCTCGCCACCATCGTCGCCCTCGCCGTCCGGGGGATCATTCCCTGGTGGCTGTTCGCGGCGATCGTCGGCCGCGACGTGTTCATCACCCTGCTGCTCATCCCGATGCGCCGCCTGGGCCTGGGCACCGCGCTGCCGGTGCACTACCTGGGCAAGGCGGCCACCTTCAACCTGCTGTACGCCTTCCCGCTGCTGCTGCTCGCCGACGGTCACGGGACGGTCTCGACCGTGGTCCGCCCGCTCGGCTGGGCGTTCGCGATCTGGGGGACCGCGCTGTACTGGTGGGCCGGGCTGCTCTACGCCTTCCAGGTCGCCGGCATCGCCCGGGCCCGCCGGCAGGCCGCCCGGGGCCGGCCGTCCCCGGCGGGAGGCTCGCCGTGAGAGCCGTGGTCATGGCCGGCGGGGAGGGCACCCGGCTGCGGCCGCTGACCGCGAACGCGCCCAAGCCGCTGCTGCCGGTCGTCAACCGGCCGATCATGGAGCATGTCCTTCGGCTGCTGAAGCGGCACGGCTTCGACGAGACGGTGATCACCGTCCAGTTCCTCGCCGCGATGGTGCGTACCTACTTCGGTGACGGCGACGAGCTCGGCATGCACCTGTCGTATGCCACCGAGTCGACGCCGCTGGGCACCGCGGGCAGCGTGAAGAACGCCGAGGCGGCGCTGCGCGACGAGCAGTTCCTGGTGATCAGCGGCGACGCGCTCACCGACATCGACCTGACCGAGCTCGTCGCCGAGCATCGCAAGAACGGCGCGCTGGTCACCGTCGCCCTCAAGTCGGTGCCGGACCCGCTGGAGTTCGGCATCGTCATCGCCGGCGAGGACGGCCGGATCTCCCGCTTCCTGGAGAAGCCGACCTGGGGCCAGGTCTTCTCCGACACGGTCAACACCGGCATCTACGTCATGGAGCCGGAGGTGTTCGACCACGTCCCGGCCGGTGAGCCCGTCGACTGGTCGGCCGACGTGTTCCCCCGCCTGGTCGCCGCCGGCGCCCCCGTGTTCGGGCACGTCGTGTCCGGCTACTGGGAGGACGTGGGCACGATCGCCAGCTTCCTTCGGGTCCAGGCCGACGTGCTCAACCAGCAGGTCGACGTGGAGATCGGCGGTTTCGAGGTCTCGCCGGGGGTGTGGGTCGGCGAGGACACCGACGTCCACCCGGACGCGGTGCTCAAGGGCCCGCTCGTCGTCGGCGACTACTCGAAGGTCGAGGCCGGCGCGGAACTGCGCGAGTTCACCGTCGTCGGCAGCAACGTCGTCATCAAGCAGGGCGCCTTCCTGCACCGCGCGGTCGTCGGTGACAACGCGCTGATCGGCGCGCGGACCAACCTGCGCGGCTGCGTCATCGGCAAGGGCACCGACGTGCGTCGCGCCGCCCGCGTCGAGGAGGGCGCCGTCGTCGCCGAGGCCTGTGTCGTCGAGGAGGAGGCGTTCATCTCCCACGACGTGCGGGTCTACCCGTACAAGACGATCGAGGCCGGCGCCGTCGTCAACACCTCGGTCATCTGGGAGTCGCGCGGGCAGCGGTCGCTGTTCGGCCCGCGTGGCGTCTCCGGCCTGATCAACGCCGAGATCACCCCGGAGCTGGCGGTCCGGCTCGCCGCCGCCTACGCGACCACGCTGCGCAAGGGCGCGACCGTCACCACCGCCCGCGACGGCTCGCGCGCCGCCCGGGCGCTCAAGCGCGCGGTGATCAGCGCGCTCACCACGAGCGCGATCAACGTCCGTGACCTGGAGGTCGCGGCCATGCCGGTCGCCCGGTTCGACGTGCGCACGTCGGACGCGGCCGGCGGGATCATCCTGCGCACGACCGAAGGCGACCCCGAGCGCATCGACATCGTCTTTCTCGACGCCGACGGCGACGACCTGTCGCCCGCGGCGCAGCGCAAGCTGGACCGGGTGTTCTCCCGCCAGGAGTTCCGCCGTGCCTTCCCCGGCGAGATCGGCGACCTGCGGCTCCCGGCGCGCACCGCCGACCGCTACACCCAGGACCTGCTGGACCAGGTCGACACCTCCGGCGTCGCCGAGGCCGACCTGAAGGTCGTCGTCGATCCCTCCGGCGGTGCCGCGTCGCTGGTGCTGCCGACGCTGCTCGGCCGGCTCGGCGTCGACGTGCTCACGGTCAACAACCGCCTCGACGACACCGTCACCACCCACACCGAGGCGCAGCGCCACCGCGCCGTCGAGCGGCTCGGCGAGCTGGTGGCGAGCTCCCGGGCGGCGTTCGGGGTCCGGTTCGACCAGGTGGGAGAGCGGATCACCATCGTCGACGAGCGGGGCGACCTGATCGACGACGACCGGGCGCTGCTGGTCTTCCTCGACCTGGTCGCCGCCGAGAACCGGGGCGGCGAGGTGGCCGTGCCGGTCACCACGACGCTGGTCGCCGACCAGGTCACCCAGTTCCACGGCCTGACGGTGCGGCGCACGTCGCTGTCGGCCGCCGACCTGCCCCGGGTGGCGCGCGACCCCAGGGTCGTGTTCGCCGCCGACGGGCGCGGCGGGTTCGTCGTGCCCGAGTTCGGCGCGGCGCTCGACGGGCTCGCGGCGTTCGTCCGGCTGCTCTCGCTGGTCGCGCGCACCCGGCTGACCCTGTCCGCGATCGACGCGCGGATCCCGCCGGTCGCGGTCGTGCGCCGCTCGGTGCCGACGCCGTGGGCGGCCAAGGGGACGGTGATGCGCCGGGTCGTCGAGTCGGTCGACGCGGCCGCCGGGCACGTCATCGACACGACCGACGGCGTGCGGGTGGTGCGCCCGGACGGGGCGTGGGTGCTGGTGCTGCCCGACCCGGCCGAGGCGGTCACCCATCTGTGGGCCGAGGCCGGCGACCGGGACGAGGCCCGCGCCCTGCTGCGCCACTGGGCCGCCGTCGTCGAGGCCGACCACCGCGACCGCGCGTCCACATCCCACGGCCAGTACGGCCCTCACAGCCACCACTGACGCGGGCCGGTGACGGTGAGGGCGCCGACACGGCCGGGCGCCCGCGCGGGTGCGCTGCGCGCCAGTGGCTTCGGCGTCGGTGAGAATGCCCGGTGTGCGCGCGCCCGGATCGGCCCTGACCCCTGGACCGGGCCTCCAGACTCGCGAAACCCCTCCAGCGTCCAGGTCCCCTGGGGCGGCGGCCCCGCTCGCCCTGGTGGCCGCTGGGGCGCTGGATCCGGCCTACCGCGCCGCCGCGGCGCGCCGTGCCCGGCGCGCCGGGCCGGCCGAGGCCACCGGCGGGGTCGGTGCGGCCCGTGCCGCCGCGGCCCGCCGCCGGCCGTCGCGACTGGTCACCCTCGCGCTGGCCGCCATGGTCGGGCTGCTGCTGGCCGACGCGGCCGGCACCTGGCGGGCCGGCGCGCCCGCCAGGGCATACGCCGACGCGGCGCTGATCACCGAGCGCGACCGCCGCGCCGCCGACGTCGCCACGCTGACCGGCCGGGCACGGACGCTGCAGGCCGACGTCGACGCGGCCAGGGCCGCGCTCGCGCTCGGCGAGGGTGAGCAGCGCGCCGTCGCCTCGGCGCTGGGAGTGCTCGAGCCCGCGGCCGCCGCCCGCCCGGCCAGCGGTCCCGGCCTGCGCGTCGAACTCGTCGACGCCACACCGGGCCAACCCGCCAGCGCGCCGCCCGGGCAGCCCGGCGCGGCATCACCGGGCGAGCGTGGCACCGGCCAGCTCGCCGACCACGATCTGGCCGATCTCGTCAACGCCCTGTGGAGCGGCGGTGCCCGCGCGATCACCGTGGGCGGTGTCCGGCTCTCGCCGACCAGCGCGATCCGCACCGCCGGAGAGGCGATCCTCGTCGGCTTCCAGCCCGTCGCCTCGCCGTACCGGATCGATGCCATCGGTGACCCGGCAAGGCTGCTCGCGGCTCTCTTCGGCTCGGCCGCCGGCCGCCGGCTCGCCGATGACCACCTGGCCGGCGCCCGCCTGCGGGCGACCACCACCATGCGCGACCTCACCATGCCCGCCGCGCAGGTGACGCCACCCAGACTCGCGAGGAGGCAGAGCCAGTGATGGCGCCGTGACCCGCCCCGACGCACCGGACCGGCCGGACAAGCCCGAGGACGACGTGGGCGGAGCACCGCGGGTGGGCACCGGGGGAGCCGACGACGCCTACGACGACGCCTACGACGACCCCGTCGGCGCCGCCGACGACGGGGTCGGGGGCCCTGCCGACGGCGGCCGGCCGGAGCGCCGGCGGGCGGCGGTGGGCGCGGCGGCGCCGGCTCTGGCGCTCGTCGCGGGGCTGGTGGCCGGGTTCCTGCTGTTGCCGTCGGCGCCGAGCTGGCTCGCGCCCTACCTGCCAGTCGCGGTGGTGAGCGCGTTGGACGCGCTGGTAGGTGGGCTGCGCGCCGCCCTGGAACGGGTCTTCGACGACCTGGTGTTCGTCGCGTCGCTCCTGACGAACACGGTGGTCGCCGTGCTGCTCGTGCTGCTCGGCGAGCGGCTCGGCGCCGGGGGAGCACTCACGACCGCCGTCGTCATCGTGTTCGGGATCCGGATCTTCACCAACGCCACAGCGCTGCGCCGCCACCTGTTCGGGGTCTAGCCGTGCCCGTCGAACCGCCCGCGCCGCGCGCCGGGACGTCCACGCCCACCGAACCGCCTGTGCCCGACGAGGCGCCGGTGGCCGGGAGCCGGCCCGCGGCGGCTGATCGGCCCGCGGCGGGCGACGGTGGCGAGCCCGCGGAGCAGGCGTCACAGCCGCCCTCACGTCCGCCGGCCGCGAGGGTGGCCGTGACGGTGCTGCTGGCCGCGGTCGGGTTCGCGGTTCCGGTGGCCGTCGACGCCGCGCGGGAGACGGCGCCCGCCGGCACGGGCACGGCGCGCCTTGTCGACCAGGTCGGCGCGCTCGGCGCCGACGGCCGCCGGCTCGCCACCGAGATCGACCGGCTCGAGCAGGAACGGGCCACGCTCGCCTCCGCCACGCCGAACCGGGTGGCGCTCGCCGCCGCGAGCGCCCGCGCCGACGCCCTGGCGATTCTCACCGGCACCGTGCCCGTCGCCGGACCGGGCGTCGAGCTGACCCTCACCGACCCGCGCGGCAACGTCGGCGCCGACGTCCTCGTCGACCTTCTCCAGGAACTGCGCGACGCGGGCGCCGAGGCGGTCGAACTGTCCGGGGTGCGCCTGGTCGCCGAGAGCTACATCGTCAACCGGCCGGGCGGCGGGCTGACCGTCGACGGGAAGGCCGTGCCAGCGCCCTACACGGTGCGCGCGATCGGCGATCCGCACACATTGGCCGAGGCGATGCGGTTCCCCGGCGGCGTGCTCGATACGGTGGCAACCCGCGAGGGTGCGACGACGCGGGTCACCGAGCTTGGCCGGGTCGAGATCCGCGCGGTGAGGTAAGACGGCGCGGCCCGGCCGCGCCGCTGGACTGGCTGGAGGCGGTTGGGCCCATGGGAGGCGACTCGGTGTACCCGGAGGACCTGAAGTACTCGCGCGAGCACGAGTGGGCCCGGGTGGCCGGCGCGACGATGCGTGTCGGCATCACCTCGTACGCCCAGGAGGCGCTCGGCGACATCGTGTACGTGTCGCTGCCGGAGGTCGGGGAGCCGGTCAGGGCCGGCGAGCCGTTCGGCGAGGTGGAGTCGACCAAGAGCGTGTCGGACGTGTACGCGCCGGCGTCCGGCGAGGTGGTCGCCCGCAACGAGGCGCTCGACGGCTCGCCCGAACTGCTCAACTCCGATCCGTACGGCGACGGCTGGCTCATCGAGGTCGCGGTCTCCGACCCGTCGACCCTCGACGAGCTCCTGGACGCCGCCGCCTACGAGGAACACGTCAAGAGCCACTGACGCCCCCGCTGATTCCGGTTCGGGCTGGTTCCGGAGGTTCGGCCTCTTTCCGGGTCGGGGGCGGGATCGGCGGGGACCCCGACGGCCGGGCTGGCCTGGTGCGGGCGGGGTCTGGCCGGTGGTTCCGCGCCGGAGAGGCCGTCGGCGGGCTGGACCGGTGGTCGGGCTGTCGGATGGGCGACAGTCCGACCACAGCGGGGCGCGGAGAGGCACGCGAACGGCCCGCCGGTGCCGGTGGTGGTGGTCTGGCGGCTCGTTGTGGATGTTGTGGATGGTGCCGTGGTGGTCCGTAGAGGTGCCGGTACGATAGTCTCGCCGCCGAGGCCCTGAACGGGCTGTTTTCGGGGCGCCACGCCGGGAGCTGTTGTCGCACCCTTTTCACGAGCCTGCCCCTGATGCACTAGCCTCGGTTGCATCAGTTGGCGGTGGTGGCGCCGTTCGCGGTTGGCGCGGGCGGTGGCCCGGCCCGGGTGACGTGTGTGGGGGGTGGGCGGCTTGGTTCGGCGACCCTCGCGGATTGGGAAGACGACGTTCTCGCCACCAGCGCGGTGGCCCGAGCGGCCGGTGGCCCGTGCCCGCGGGCGTCGGCAGGAGGCGGACGCGACGGTGTTCTGCACGAGGTGCGGACAGCACAACCCGCCCGACGCGCTGTATTGCGCGCGGTGCGGGTCACCCCTGGTACGCCCGGGCGAGCCGGTGGCGCCCGAGCCGCCGCCGGGGGACCAGACGTCCACGCTGAACCTGGCGACCGCCGCCCTGCACCGCGTCGACGGCGACCAGGTCGAGGAGGCCAGCGAGCGGGAGGCGGTAGCCGCGGTCGACGCGCTGCCGCCCGGCTCGGCGCTCCTCGTCGTCAAGCGGGGCCCGAACGCTGGCAGCCGCTTCCTTCTCGACGCGGATCTGACCACCGCCGGCCGGCACCCGGAGAGCGACATCTTCCTCGACGACGTGACCGTGTCCCGCCGGCACGCGGAATTCCTGCGCTCGCCGTACACCAAGGGCTTCACGGTCCGTGACGTCGGCAGTCTCAACGGCACCTACCTGAACCGGGAGCGGATCGACTCCGCCGACCTCACCAGCGGGGACGAGGTGCAGATCGGCAAGTTCCGGCTGGTGTTCCTGACCGGGTCCCCCTACTCGGGGGGTGGTCCGTTGTGAGGGCGGGGGGACCGCGGTGAGCGCCCGGCTGTCGGCCGCGGCGGCGGCCGCGGCGCCAGCTCCGTCGAGCCTGGGCTCAGGCCAGTCCCGGGTCGGGCGGCCAGCGCGTCACACCGGCCGTCCGGTGCCGGACGCCCAGGCGGGCGCCCGGCACAACGCCAAGGTTCTCAACATCGGCGAGGTGCTCGACCGGCTGCGGGTCGACTATCCGGACATCACCCTGTCCAAGATCCGTTACCTGGAGGCCGAGGGCCTGGTCGAGCCGGCCAGGACCAGCGCGAACTACCGCAAGTACTCGGCCGCGGACGTCGTCCGGCTCGCCTACGTCCTGCACGCACAGCGGGAGCGCTACCTGCCGCTGCGTGTGATCAAGGACGAGCTGGCGGCGATGGACCGAGGCGACGTGCCAGCCGCACCGCCTCCCGGCCCGCGCGCGGTGCCGACGACTCCGCCCGCGACCGGCCTGGACGTGCTGCTCGGCGCCGAGCGGGTCCGGATGTCGCGCCGCGAGCTGCTCGCCGCCAGCGGGCTCGACGAGGAGGCGCTCGCCGAACTCGAGCGGCACGGCCTGCTGCGGGCTGTCTCCGGCGGTGGCTACTACGACGCGGACGCGCTGGTCGTCGCCCGTACCGTCGGCCTGCTCGCCGCGCACGGCGTGCAGGCCCGCCACCTGCGGGCCGCCCGCGCCGCCGCCGACCGGGAGGCCGGCCTCATCGAGGCCGCCGTCGCCCCGCTGCGCGCCCCGCGAAGCGCCGGTGCCGCCCCTGACGCCGACGACCTGCCCCGCGACTCGGTCGACGAGCTCGCCCTGCTGCTGGTCCGCCTGCACGCCGCCCTGCTACGCGCCCGCCTCGGCTCCCGGACCTGAGGACGCGATCGGCGGGAGGCGCGCTCGCCGGGAGGTTGTTCGCGAACCCTTCGGGTTCGCTCCCGGACTCCCACGTGATATTGCTCCGGGGCCGAGCCCCGGACCCCGCGTCAGGGGACGCGGTCGGGCTGGCCGATTCGCGGACCTTCGGATTCAGTCCCCGGCTTCCGGGGCGATTTTGCCCAGGGGCCGAGCGCTGAAGCCCGCGCGGCTGACTTCGGCCCGCCGGACCCGGTGCGCGGCAAGGCCCGGGCCGGGATGGCCCCCGTCCGGGTGGCGCGCGGTCTCCGTGCCGACGGGCGGTGGCCGGGTGGTGGTTTTGTGGAGCCGGGCGGTGGCTGGGACCTATGGAACTCGCCGGCGCGCTGACGGGTGGGTCGCGGCGGAGATACTGTCTCCAGAGTGGGGTTTCCGGGCCCGGCCGTTGTGGGTGATGGTCGAGGGCCCGGCGGTGGGGTGGCCGTCCGGGCGAGGCGGGGGTCGACGGGTGTTCCCGGGTCACCCGCACGAGGAGGTAGATCGGTGCATCGGCTGGACATCGTCGGCGTGCGAGTCGAGCTTCCTTCGAAGCAGCCGATCGTCCTGCTCAAGGAGGTCGGTGGCGAGCGGTATCTGCCCATCTGGATCGGTGCCGTCGAGGCCACGGCGATCGCCTTCGCGCAGGAGGGGATCACCACCGCGCGCCCGATGACCCATGACCTGATGCGGGACGTGCTGCGGGCGCTGCAGACGGAGCTCTCCCAGGTGACCATCACCGACCTGCAGGATGGCGTGTTCTTCGCGACCCTGCGGTTCGCCAACGGCGTCGAGGTCTCCGCCCGTCCATCGGACGCGATCGCCCTGGCGATGCGGATGGGCGCGCCGGTCTACGGCGTCGAGGCGGTGCTCGCCGAGGCCGGGATCACCGTTCCCGAGGAGCAGGAGCAGGAACAGGAGAGCGAGCTCGAGAAGTTCCGCGAGTTCCTCGACACGATCTCCCCCGAGGACTTCAATACGCCCGGCTCGTAGCCCGGGGGCTCGCCGTCCCGTCGGCCCCGGCCGCGGTGGTCGCGGGCGGGGGCGGCCCCAGGCCCGGGGCGGGTGCAGACCCCCCCGCCCGGCTGGCCGCCGGGGGGCCCGCGGCCCCGGGGCCCCCGCCGGCGTCCGCCGGGGCGGGGGCCGACCCATGCCCGGGCTCGGTTCCTGCCGCCGCCTGTCGGGGCGAGGCGCTGGGCGCGCTCGCCCCGTGTCGGGCGCTGGGCGCCCTCCTCGCGTGGTTCCGGGCCCTGGCATGTGGCGGTGGTATGGCTGGGACCGGGCTGACGAGGTGGCTGGGTAGGTATTGCGCCAATGCGCCGTCACCAGCTGTGGCTGGACAGCCGAGCCCATGGGATGGCTGTCCGGCGGTATCCCTCGGCATGTGCGGGGTCGACGGCGTTTGGGCGGTGGCGAGCGGATTGCTGGCGTAGGCTGAAAATCTGATTGGGAGATGCTTGGGCGACGCTGAAGACGTTGTGGGCTGGTTGCGGTGGTTTGCGAAGCGGATGGTGGGCGTTTGTGGTGGGTCCGTCCGGTAGGTGAGTTCTGCCGGCTGGACGGGAGACACGCCGAACTGGATCGTTGAAGGTACGGCGCGGCGCTCCTACGGTCGGGAGGTCCGCGCCGGGCTCGGGTACCGCCGTGTCCGGTTTGGGGGGGACCGACCTGGCGGTCGGGACGAGGTGGCCGCGCCGCGGGGGAGGCCGGTCACGCAGGCGGCGCGCCGGCCAGGCGCGCCCAGAGCGGCGGGCGCGCGCCGAGGGCTCGCGGTCAGAGGAGGCGCGGACATGAATCCGACCTGCCCCCTTGGTGACCTCAGGGACAATGGCCGCGGGGTGTGCGAAGGAAGATCATTTTCGCACACCCTTTGGCTCCCTGGACGCGGCGGCGGTGACGCCGGTCGGTGGCCGGGCCGCCCGGTCCCCGCTGGAGGCGCGAGTGAGAGGTCGGGGGCGTGGCGACCGGGAACGGGACGGCAATGATCGAGCAGGGTGAGCTCTTCCCCGACGAGCTGCCCGGCCCGCCCGGCGACGACGTCGGCTACCGGGGCCCGACCGCCTGCGCCGCCGCCGGCATCACCTACCGGCAGCTGGACTACTGGGCCAGGACCGGGCTGGTGGTGCCAAGCGTGCGCGGCGCGACCGGGTCCGGCAGCCAGCGCCTCTACTCGTTCCGCGACATTCTCGTGCTCCGCGTGGTGCGCAAGCTGCTCGAGGCCGGCGTGTCGCTGCAGAACATCCGCTCCGCCGCCGAGCATGTCCGCAGCCGCGGTGTCGACGACCTCGCCGAGCTCACGCTCATCAGCGACGGCTCGACCGTCTACGAGTGCACCTCCGACGACCAGGTCGTCGATCTGGTCCGGGGCGGGCAGGGCGTGTTCGCGATCGCCGTCGGCCGGGCGGTGCAGGACATGCGCGGCCAGCTCGCCTCGCTGCCCTGCGAGCGCCTCGGCCAGCCGGCCGCCGCCCACCCGGGCGACGAGCTCGCCGGCCGCCGCGCCCGCCGCAGCTCCGCCTAGGCCCTCCGCCTGCCTCCGGGCGGCCGGTGCCCTGTTCTGTCACACCTCGTGCCTACGATGCGTCGGTGAGCGAAAGTGACGCGCCCGCCGTCCTCATGGAGGGCGTGCGGAAGAACTACGGAAGCACCCAGGCGCTCGCCGGGCTGGACCTGACCGTCGCCGCCGGAACCGTGCACGGGCTGCTCGGACCGAACGGCGCCGGCAAGACGACGGCGGTGCGCATCCTGACGACGCTGCTGCGCCCGGACGCCGGGCGTGCCGAGGTGCTCGGCCTCGACGTGGCCCGCTCGGCGGCCGCGCTGCGCGGCCGCATCGGCCTTACCGGCCAGTACGCGGCCGTCGACGAACGGCTGACCGGCCTGGAGAACCTGGAGATGTTCGGCCGGCTCTACCGGCTACCGGCCCGCCGGGCCAGGGCGCGGGCCATGGAGCTGCTCGAGCGGTTCGACCTCGCCGACGCCGCCCGCCGCATGTCGGGCACCTACTCGGGCGGCATGCGCCGTCGGCTCGACCTCGCGGCGAGCCTCATCATCGCCCCGCCGATGCTCTTCCTCGACGAGCCGACCACCGGGCTGGACCCGCGCGGCCGGATCGGGATGTGGGAGGTCATCGGCGACCTGGTCCGCGACGGCACGACCGTGCTGCTGACCACGCAGTACCTGGAGGAGGCCGACCAGCTCGCCGACCAGATCTCGGTCATCGACGGCGGCCGGGTGATCGCCGAGGGCACCGCCGACGAGCTGAAGGCCCGGATCGGCGGCCACCAACTCGACATCGAGGTCGCCCGCGGCGGCGACCTGACCGCCGCGGCCGGGGTGCTCGCCGGCGTCGGGACCGGCGAGGTCACCGTCGACGAGCAGAGCCGGCGGCTGTCGGTCCCGGTGCCGGGCGCGAGCGTGCTCGCGGAGGTCGTGCGCGGGCTGGACGCGGCCGGCGTGGCGCTCGTCGACGTCGCGCTGCACCGGCCTTCCCTCGACGACGTGTTCCTCAGCCTGACCGGCCGGGCCTCCGGCGCCGCGGCCCACGACGGCGGCGGCGCTGCCTCCGACACCCCGCCCGCCCAGGGCGGGGGCTCCGAGCCACAGGACCTGGTGACGACGTGACGACGACCGAGACTGCGGTGTTCGGGAAGGTGCCTCCCGACGGGAGCCCGGCGGGTGCGGCCGGCTCCAGGTCGGCGGTGGACCTGACGCCCGCGAGCAGGAGCGGGCTGTTCTGGGTGACCTCGGACGCCTGGCTGCTGGCGAAACGCAGCCTGATCCACACCTGGCGGGTGCCGGACGTGCTGGTCTTCTCGTCGGTGCAGCCAGTGCTGTTCGTGCTGCTGTTCACCTACGTCTTCGGCGGCGCGATCGACGTCGGCCCCGGCAAGAACTACGTCGACTACCTGATGCCGGGCGTGTTCGCGCAGACGGTCGTGTTCGGCGCCATGCTGACCGGGATGGGCCTGGCCACCGACAAGCAGAACGGACTGCTCGACCGGTTCCGGTCGTTGCCGATGGCCCGTTCCGCGCTGCTCACCGGCCGGACCCTGGCCGACCTGGTCCGCAACACGTTCATCGTGCTGCTCATGCTCGCCGTCGGCCTCGCCGTGGGCTTCCGTTTCCACGACACCTCCGCGCCCGAGGTGATCGCGGGCTTCGCGGTGCTGCTGCTGTTCTCCTACGCGTTCTCGTGGATCTCGGCGACGATCGGGATGGCGGTCAGCAACCCGGAGGCTGCGCAGTCGGGTGGCCTCATCTGGGTGTTCCCGCTGGTGTTCGCCAGTTCCGCGTTCGCGCCGGTGGACACGATGCCGGGCTGGCTGCAGGCGTTCGCGAAGCACCAGCCGGTGTCGGTCACGATCGACGCGTCCCGGGCCCTGTTCCAGGGCGGCCCGCTGGCGACGCCGCTGATCTCCTCGGTCGCCTGGAGCGTCGGCATCATCGCCGTCTTCGGCCCGCTGGCGGTCCGCGTCTACCGCCGCAGCACCAGCCGGTAGGCCATCCGGTGCGGGTCGGGCGCGAGGCGTCCGACCCCACCAGTCGCGTGGAGGCGCTCAGGTGCGGCCCTCGACCTCTTGGGCGTTCTTGAGGGTGTCCTCGTACGGCAGCCAGTCGGCGTGGACGACGGGCCAGCCGTCGTCGAGCAGGAGGGTGACCACGGCGGGGTCGTCGTCGACGACCACGGCGACGTGCCGGGCCCGGCCGAGGCGGCGCAGCTCGGCGCGCTTGAAGACGCGGGCCGAGCGGCGGTCGTCATCGGGGCGCATCCGCAACGTCCCGATCGGCAGCCCGTGGGCGGTGAGCCAGCGTTCCGTGTCGGCGCGCGAGCGTTCCGGCCGGCCCGTCAGCCACACCACGTCGTGGTCGGCGGCGAGGCCCAGGACCAGGTCGACGCCCTGCGGCAGCGGCGGGTCGGCGGTCGCGGCGGCGAAGAAGGCATTCCAGTCGCCCGGGCGCTGGCGCAGGAAGCCGAGCCGGTGCCGGACGTCCGCGACCACACCGTCCACGTCGATCACCGCGACCGGCCGCTCCCCGCCCGCCTCGCCGGCCCCGCCCGCCTCGTCCACGCTCGTCCTCCCTCGCAGGCCCGGCCTCCGGCCGGTGGCCCCGCCGGCACCCGGGTGCCACCCCCGCACGCCCGCCTTGTCCGTTCCATACTGGCTGGCTCCGCTGCCGTCCCTCGGCCCCGGGGGGTATGCCGCCGCCGGCCGGCCCGTGGCGGCGGGCGCCTGGCCCGAGCCGCCGAGGGAAGCCGTGGTGCCGGGGAAGGTCGTCGGGCGGACCGGTCAGCAGCGGAAGACGAGTGGACACAGCCCGGGGGGCGGGCGGGCGGTCACATCACGGCGCCCTCCGGTACGGTCCAGACGGCGTGGGTCATGCTGCCCGACAACGGAGTCACGACCGGAGTCCGGCAAAGGGTCGCGGGCGTCCGGCCTTTGTGGGCTAGCGTGAGTGTTGACGTTGGTAGCCACCTGGCGGCTGCCGTCCGAGTCGGCACCGGCGCCGCGTCAACGTCACGCCATCGGCGCGGAGCGGGGAGGTTTGCGGTGTCGGGCAGCCGGCGGGCACGCACGCTCGCGGCGGCCGTCCAGTCCTCGCTGGCCGGGGCGCTCGCCGTCGCCGACCGGCTGGACCGACGGGCCGACCGGCTCACCGGCGCGTCCGCGGATGCCGACGCACCCGAGGGCGCCGGTGGTCGGGCGGCGCTCGGGACGGCGTTCACGGAGGCGACCGAGCTGGTGTACGCGCAGGCCCGGGGCCTGGCGAGCGCGGGCTGGGGGGCGTCGGCGTGGTCCGTGTTCACCGCCCCCGGCTCCGCGGGCGCCGCCGGCTCCCCGGGCCTGGCGGCCGGTGCCGCGGGGCGGTTCCGGCCGGGGCTGTGGCGGGTCGGGCGGGTGCTGGCGCCGGTGGGGAGCAAAGCTGTGCCGCTGGCGGTACCGCTGCTCGACGCCGGTAACCTGCGGGTCACCGCCCCCAGAGCCCGGCGCGCCGAGGCGGTCGAGCTGGTGCGCGGGCTGCTCACCCGGGTGCTGGCGGAGGTGCCGCCGGGCCGGGTGGAGCTCACCGTCTATGACCCGTTCGAGCTGGGCGCCGGGATCGCCGGGTTCGCGCCGCTGCGGGCCGCCGGCGTCGTCGGTCCGACGCTGACCACCCGCGCCGCGCTGGAGACGGCGCTCGCGGAGCTGTCCGGCCATGTCGGGCGGGTGACCGTCGACCGGCTCGGCGGCTCGTTCGCGACGCTGCGTGAGCGGGAGGACGCCGGGCTGCCGCGGTCCGAGCCGTGGCGGGTGCTGGTGCTGCTGGCCTGGCCGTCGCTGCCCGACGAGGCGTCCCGGTCCCTGCTGGGCCTGGCCGCGCAGGGGCCCGCGTGTGGCGTGCACATCGTCGCGGTGACCGAGCCCGACGACCCCGACGCCGCCCCGACGGGCCGCCCAGCCGTCGGGCCGCTGCCGAACGAGGCGTCGCTGCTCACGGCCGGCCCCGCGCGGTGGCGCTGCTCGCTCGCGCCCGGCCTGGACTGCGCGCTGGACGCCCCGCCGCCGGCCGAGCTGGTCGCCGCCGTCGCGGGGTCGGTGGCCGCGACGGCCGCCGACGCGGCCGCCCGGGCGCCGGGGCTCGGCGCGCTGCTGCCCGACGGGCTGTGGGAGTACGACAGCGCCGCGGGGATCTCGGTGCCGGTCGGCTTCGGCGCCGACGGCCCCTGCCTGCTCGGCTTCGACGACGACACCGTGCACGGCCTGGTCGGCGGGCAGGCCGGCGCGGGCAAGTCCACCCTGCTGCTCGCGATCATCTACGGGCTGGCCGCCCGCTACGGCCCGGACCAGCTGCGCATGCACCTGCTGGACTTCAAGGAGGGCCTGGAGTTCGCCCAGTTCGGGCCGCGCGAGCGCGACCCGTTCTTCCTCCCGCACGCCGACACGGTCGGGATGGACAGCGACCGGGAGTTCGGCGTCGCGGTGCTGCGCCATGTCCGCGGCGAGATGTCCCGGCGGGCGGTGGCGATGCGCGCCGCCGGCGCCCGCGACCTGCGCGGACTGCGCGCGAACGACCGCACCAGCGCCTGGCCGCGGATCCTCATCGTCGTCGACGAGTTCCAGGTGATGCTCACCCCGCTCGACCCGGTCGCCCGGGAGGCGGTCGCCCACCTGGAGACGCTCGCCCGCCAGGGCCGCGCCTACGGCATCCACCTGCTGCTGGCCAGCCAGACGCTGTCGGGCATCGACGCGCTCGACGCGACCGCCGGCAAGCGCGGGTCGATCTTCGGCCAGTTCGCGCTGCGGGTGGCGCTGCGCACGTCGATCAGCGAGTCGCGGGTGCTGCTCTCGACGAACAACGAGGCCGCGGGCGCGCTGTCGGGCGTCGGCCAGGCGGTCGTGAACCGGCGCAACGGCCACCCGGCCGGCAACGAGCTGATCCGGGTCGCCCGGCCCGACACCGACACGCTCGCCGTGCTGCGCCCCAGCCTGGCGAAGGCGCTCGCCGCCACCGTCGACGACCCGCGCCCGCCGCGGGTCTTCGTCGGCCACGCCCCCGCCGTGCTGGACACGAACCCCGCGTTCGCCGCGCTGCGTGTCCCCGCGCCGGCGCTGGGCCCGGCGGCGCCGGCCGACCCGGTGGCGCTCGTCGGCGCCCCGCTGGACCTCACGCCGCCGGCCGTCGGGGTGCGGCTGTCGGCCCAGCCGGGCCGGAACCTCGCTGTCCTCGGCCCGCTGCGCCGGGAGGCGGTCGGCGTGCTGCAGGCGGCGGTGCGCAGCGTCGCCGCCCAGGCGGGTCCCGGCGGGCTGCGCGTCGACCTGGTCGCGGCGAGCCTGGAGACCCTCGGCGCGGTCGACGACCTGGCCGCGGCGCTGCGGGCCGCCGGGACGGCGGTGACCGTCACCGGGATGACGGGGCTTGCTGGCGTCGTCACCGAGACCGCGGCCGAGGTGGCCCGGCGCGAGGACGTGGGGCACACCGGCGAGGGCCGCGCCGGCTTCCCGCTGCGGCTGCTGGTGCTGTTCGCCGCGGACGCCGGCCGGGCGGCGCTGGAGGCGCCCAGCGGCTCCGGGCGGCGCACCGGGCTCGACGACCTGCGGCTGGTGACCCGGCGCGGCCCGGCCGTGCGGGTCCACGTGCTCGGCTGGTGGCGCGGGCCGTCGCGGCTGCTCGACGACCTGGGGCCCGGCCACCGCGACGACGTCGCCGCCTGGGTGTCGGTCGGGGTGTCCGGCGGCGACCTGTTCGCCCTGGCCGGGCACCGCACGGTCGCCGCGGGCACGGCGTCCAACCGGGGGGTGCTGTTCGACCGGCATGTCAGGGCGGAACCGCACACCGTCGTCCCGTTTGCCCCCCTGGATGCGGGGGATGGCGACGACGCCGCCCGCGCGTTCGGCGCGGCGAAGGACCCGGCGGGCGCGTTCGGCGCGGCGGGCGAGCTAGGAGGGAGCGGGGCCAGTGGCTGACCATGACCGGATCGTCCCGTGGTTCCCCGACGTCGACCTCGACGTCCCGGCGGCCCCCGCGGCCCGTGCGCCCCGCGCGCCGGCCCGGCCGCTGGGAGCCCGCCGCCGGCCCGCCTCGACCGGCCACGAGCCGGCTCGGGCCGTGCCCGGTGGTGCCCAGGAGCCGCCCGGCGCCAGCCTGGGCGAGGCCGGCGGCCATGGCCCGGCCGGTCTGGCGGCCGGCGCCGACCTCGACGGCTACGCCCACGCTGGCGACCACGACCCGGCGGGCGGCCGCGCGTACGCGCTGGGCGGCGGCCCTGGCGACGTCGACGACGACTACGCAGGCCTCGACTACAGCCTCGCGGGCCACGGCCTCGTCGACGTCGCCGGGGCCGGCCACCCCGGCCCTGGCCCTGGCGGCGGGGCCGAGGGCCTCGGCGCGGGGGCTGGGCACGCCGGAGCGGGCGGCCAGCCGGCCAGCGGGTCGGGGGCGCTGCTGCCCGCGCTCCCGCGACCGGTGCCGGCCGCCGCCGGCCCGGCGCCGTCCCACCCGGGCCAGCCCACTGGCCCCGCGGGCGCGCCCGGCTGGCCCGGTGACCCCGCCGGGCAGGAGCTGCTCGACCCGCGGGTCGCGGCCCGCCGGTTCGCGAACCTGCTCGCCGACGAGGACCGGGCCCGCGGGGAGTGGGAGGCGCGGCTGCGGGCGGGCCATGAGGAGGCGCTCGCGCTTGCCGAGAGCTACCGGGATGCCGCGGCCGAGATCCGCGGCCAGGTCCGCAGGGTGTGGGGGCAGGTCTCCGAGTCCCTCGCGCCGTTCGGCGTCGACAACCTGGACCAGGTGCGCGGCAGCGCGCCGGCCACCGAGGCGCTCCCCGGCATCGGTCTCGGTGACGAGGGGACCGGCCGGCGGTCGCTGCCGCCGCGCCGCGACGGCAGCGGCCGCCGCGCCGACGCGACCCCGGCTCGGGCGGGCCGGCATGCCGCGGCCAGCGGGCTCCGGCCGACCGGCGCACCAGCCGCCGTGAGCGGCCCGGCCGAGGACGGGCCGCTGGACGTCGCCGCGGAGGCCGACCAGGCCCGCCGGCTGTGGATGCGGGCGCTGGCCACCGCCGCGGAGCTGCGGGGCGTGCAACGCGCCTCCTCCAGCCTGTCGATCGGCCTGGTGACCGCCGGGACGTGCGTCCTGGCGGGCCTGCTCAGCGCCGCGGCGCGGCTGTTCCTCGACACGGACGGGCTGCCGTGCCTGGCCGCGGGGCTCATCGCCGGCGCCGCGCTGGTGAGTGTGGCGACCGACGGCGGGGCGAAGGCGGCGGTGCGCTCGGCGCTGCTGTCCGCCGGGACCGCCGGCGCGGTGGTGCTGGCGACGGCCCGGGTCGCGCCGACGGCGCCCGCGGCGATCATCCTGTCGCTCGCGTCGCTGGCCGCCGCGGTCCGGTTCGGCCTGGGTTTCGGAGCGTCGAAGCCAGAGCAGCCGGCCGCCGGCGGGGGCGCGGGGCGGCGCCGCTAGCCTCCGTGGGGGTCGTCCGGCGGCGCGGCGGGGGAGCGCCGGCGGCCGGCACGCCCGACGGCTGGGTGGGGGGTAGGCAGGCGGGGGCCGGAAGGAACGGGGCATGGGGTGTCAGGCTCGATCGCTGAGGTCAAGGCGCAGCTGGACGAGGCGTTCCGGCGGACCGAGGAGGTCGCCGGCCAGCTCGAGGGCGCGCTGACCCTGCTGGAGGAGGCGCAGGCGATGGTGATCGCCGCGACGGACGGCAGCGAGCACCACGCGGTCGAGCTGCTCACCAGCGCCCTCGTCGACACCCGGGACACGCTGGCGAACTCGCTCGCCTCGCTCGGCTCCGCGGTCCAGGAAGTGCGCGACTACCGCGACAGCCTCTAGGCGCGCGGCCGGTCCGGCTGGGCTTGGCCCGGCACGACACGACACGCCCGACCGCGTGGTGCACCCGAATGTCGCCTGTGCCACAGGGGATCGTGGTGTGGGCGTCCGGCAGTGGTAGTAACCGCGTGAAGGGTTGGGTAACAACCGACCAGCGGGGTCGCAACCCGGTGCGCCCGACCCCGGCGGCTGGCTACAGTCCGAATTGACACCCGTGCGGTCGAGTGTTCGTCGCACGAACATGCCCGGGCCGTCCGCCGGTCCCGGGTGGTGTGGACCTGACACACCGAGGCTCCGAGCCGAGGAGCTCGCGCTGCACCGGACGAGGCCTGACGCCTGGGACGCGTGAGCGGGAGACGAGGTCGCTCACCGGAAGGAGGCAGTGCGGGCATCTGACAAGACACGGCCTTTCCCGGCCGGGGCTCCCGGGGAGGCGTCCGGGGCGCGACCACCTAGATCGCGCCTATTTCGGCATATCCGGGACCTTTCCAGGCTCAGGGCAGGCGGGACCGCCGCCCGAGGGCCGCCGGAGCATGGTCAGGAACCACCGTGCTCCCTCATGCCGAACAAGCGAAACTGAACAGAGACCACCAGGAGGGCCTCCCCACGTGGCGCACATCGATGTGCTTGACCTGCCGCTGGTGCTGTTGTCGAACCGAGGTCCGGTCAGCTTCGACCGGGACGCCTCGGGCCGTACCGTCAACCGGGGCGCGGGCGGACTGGTCTCCGCGCTGGCGGGCCTCGCCGAGCATCTCGAGGACGCTGTCTGGGTCTGCGGTGCGGCGACCGAGGAGGACGCCGCCGTAGCCCGCGAGGCCACCGGCCAGGCGCTGCTCGTGCAGACCCATCCCATCCCGCACCTGGTCGACCCCCGCTTCGGGGACGCCGTGCCCGACGGGCCGGCGATCAAGGTCCGGATGGTCGTCACCGACCCCGCCGCCTACGCGGACTTCTACTCGATCTGGTCGAACCCGATCCTGTGGTTCGTCCAGCACGGCCTCTACGGCCGCTCCCTTTCGCCGGTGCTGACGCAGGCGGAGCACGACGCCTTCGAGAACGGCTACGTCGTCGTCAACCGGGCCTATGCCGACGCGGTGGCCGACGAGGTGCGCGCCCGCGGCGGCAAGGCGCTCGTCCTGCTACAGGACTATCACTTCTACCTGGTCGCGGAGCACGTCCGTCAGCAGTGCCCCGACGTCGTGCTCACCCATTTCGTCCACATCCCGTGGCCGGGGCCGGACGAGTGGCGGGTGCTGCCCGCCGACATCCGGGAGCGGCTGCTGACCGGGCTGCTCGGAAGCGACGTCGTCGGCTTCCACACCCGGCGCTACGCACGCAACTTCGTGCTGTGCGCTGGCGAGCTGCTCGGCCTGCCGACCGATCTCGACGCCCTGACGATCACCGTTGGTGATCGGACGGTGCGGGCTCGCTACTACCCGATCTCGGTGGACCCGGCGGCGCTGGACACGACGCTGGCCAGCGAGCAGGTCAACGCCCATGTGGCGATGCTGCGCTACATCTTCCTCGACGAGGACCGGCAGCTGATGCTGCGGGTCGACCGGACCGACCCGAGCAAGAACGTGGTGCGCGGGTTCCTCGCGTTCGGCACGCTTCTCGAGCAGCACCCCGAGCTGGTCGGGAAGGTCAGCTTCCTGGCACTGCTGCAGCCGAGCCGCACCGACGTGCCCGAGTACGCCGACTACATCGCGTTGATCGGCGGCGTCGTCGCCGAGATCAACGCGAAGTACACGAAGGAAGGCCGCCAGCCGATCGACCTGCGGATGGTGGAGGACTTCCCCCTCGCGGTCGCGGCCTATTCGATCTGCGACGTGCTGGTCGTCAACGCGATCGCGGACGGGATGAACCTGGTCGCCAAGGAGGTCGCGGTCGTCAACCGGCGCGGCGGGGTGCTGGCGCTGTCGGAGACGGCGGGCGCGCACGAGGAACTCGGCGAGTTCGCCGTCACCCTGCACCCGTTCGACATCCAGCAGATGGCCGACGCCTTCTACACGGCGCTGACCATGCCGCTGGAAGAGCGTCACCGCCGGCTGGCCGCGGCGGCCGAACAGGTCCGTACCCACGACGTGGCTCGGTGGCTGGGAGACCAGCTCACCGATCTGCGCCGCATCGCCGGCTTCGCCTGATCCCGCCGCCCGGCCTCGCGTGCCCCGGCCCCGTCCAGGCCTGGGCACGCACCCGGGGCCTGGCCACGTACCCGGCGTCTCCCATGCCGTGCTGCCTGGTGCCGGGCGGGACGCGGATCCGGTGGATTGTCCGTGTTCGGGCGGTGGCAGGTGCTACGGGCGGCGGACGGGGAACGATGACGCGGAGCGCGCGTCCGCGCGCCGCCCGGCGGTGGCCGGGCGAGGAGCGCTCCGGGTGACTGGGGGTCGATGGCGATGGTGGGAACGATGCGGGGCACCGAGGAGCGGGCGCGTCCGGCGGCGGGCCGCGAGGGCCAGCCGGCGGCCCGGCCAGCGGGCCGTCAGCCGGGAAACCGCCAGCCGGGGGGCCGGTCCGGGCATCACCGGGCCAACGTCGGCTCCTGGGTCGCCGTCCTTCTGATCATCGTCGGGTTTGGGACCGGCGCGTTCGCGCTGGCGACCCACCTGGTGGCGCTGTGGATCCTGACCGGGGTGGCGCTGGTCGCCGGCGGGGCCATCGCGCTGGCCTCCCGGATCATGGACCAGGCCTACTACTGACGGGGCCTGGAGGCGACGGAGCGCGGCGGCGGCGCTAGAGGGCCGAAGGAGGTGCGAAAATGTTCTTCCTTCGCACCTCCGGCGGCCCCCGTCCCCGGGAGAACTAGAGGGCGTGGCGCAGGCCGCGCGGGGTGACGAAGGAGCCGAAGCGGGTACTGGCCGGGCCGAGTTCGGCCCAGCGTCGCGTTCCCAGGTCCAGTACGGCGAGCGCCGCGGTCGGGAAGGTGGGGATCTTCACCCGGTCCGGCGGCGGGAGCAGGCCCACGGCCAGCGCGTGGATGCCCGGATTGTGCCCGAGGAGCAGGATGTTCGGTACGCCGTCGTCGACCTCGCGCAGCCGGGCGAGCAGCTCGTCCGGCCCGGCGAGGTAGAGCCGGTCCTCGGTGAGGACGGGAACCTCGGGCGGGAGTGCGGAGGCGATCCGCTGCAGGGTCTGGCGCGTGCGCAGCGCCGACGAGCAAAGGATCAGGTCGGGGGCGAGCCGCTCGACGCCGATGTGCTCGGCGACGAGCTTGCAGGCCTCGCGGCCGTCGCGGGACAGCGGCCGCTCGGCGTCGGGCGTCTCCGCGTCGGCCCAGTCGGACTTGGCGTGGCGCAGCAGCATCAGCCGCCGGCTGGCGCTTACCACCGGGCCGCCCCGGACCTGCCGGATCGCCGAAGCCGATCCGACAGGAACCCCGCGCCGGCGCGGCCGGCCGGGCGCGGAACCTGGCGAGGGGAGCGGCTGGGGACGCCCGGGGCGTCACCGGACACAGGTCCTCCTCGCATGTGGTGACGGACTGTAGCCGCGGCCGCCGTCGCCACGGGGGCCGCCGACCCGGCGGGCGAGTGTGTACGGCCCAGACAAGGCTATTCCGAACGCGCAGGACACGGAAGCGGGGTACCCACGCCGATGGGTGTGGGTACCCCGCCTGGTGATGATGCGAGGTGGAGAAACGCCGGTTGGCCCGCGATGTCGCGGCGTGGCCGGACCCGCCTCCCGGGGCATCGCCTCCGGGGGTCTGGGGGCGCCGGCTGGTTACAGCCGGCGGGCCAGCTAGCGGTGGTGCTGGTTGTGCCCTGGTGCGGGTGGAGCTGGTGGTCCTGACCGGTCAGCCGGCCACGGTCACGACGGGCAGCAACCGGTCGGCGATCATGAGGGCCTCCTCGGCGTCGATCCGGCCACGGGGGATCAGGTTCGCGCGCTGGTCCGAGGTCAGGCCGCCCCACACGCCGTGCTCCTCCTGGCGGAAGATGGCGGTGGCCAGGCATGGCCGTCGTACGGCGCAGGTCGAACAGATCTTGCGGGCGCGGGTCTCGGCGGCGGCGCGGGCCTTGGTGTTACGGCCGTCGGGCGGGAAGAACGCGTCCGGGTCGCCGTCGCGGCAGGCGGCGTCCTGACGCCAGTAGGCGGGCCAGCCCGGGCCGTACGGCTGGGGCGGCAGGTCACGACCGGGAAGGACGGGGACGCCGGCGCTCATCGGGCTCCTTCCGTGCGGACGCACTCCGTGCGGGGCAGGTCAACCGGGTTACTGGTGAGTAGCACGGTGGGCTGACTGGGCATACCGTCTCCTGCGAGTGCAATGCGGACAGGCGTGCGGAGGGCCGTCGAAGCGGCCCGAAAAGGGCGCGCCAGAGGACGGTCCGACCAGGTTGAGCCGAGTAGCCCCCGGGTGATCCGTGCAGCTGCGGGGTGTTTCGCCCGGTCGGTGACCGGTGCCCCGCTGCGTGGAAACGAACCCGTCTCGTCTCGTTAACGGAGGAACGTAGACGTCTCTCGACCGGATAGCAAGGGTTCCGGAACGCGGACGTCCGAATACCCGAGAGGCGTCTCGATACCCCCTCTTCACGCCGTCCCGGCCCCGGTCGCCCCCCGCCGGATGGGCGCCTCGCCACCCGGCGGGCGGGCCGCCGCCGACGTCGCCGGGCCGTCCGGCCGGGGCGGCTGGGACTCCCGGAACCCCTGCTATGCAGGCACTTCCGTCGTGCGGTCGCCTGAGGCTGCCGCCAGGCCGCGGCCGACGGCCCCCCGGGCGCGAGGCGGCTCGAGGGCGCGTCCGGCGTCCGGCCGGCGCCGCGTTTCGTGCTCGGAGCACGAGGCTCGAGACCCGGCGGAGGCCGTGCGCCGCGGCGAAGTGTGCGTAGTCCCACAGCAGTTCTCGGCCCCTTGAAATCGGGGCCCGTTCCGGATAATGGCATCCGGTGCCGTATGCCCGTCCGGGCCGTCGCGCCGGCCGGTTTCGGCACTGTGTCCGAGGCCGGCCGCCGCCGGGGCGCGGCGCGGCGGGGTGGGGGACAGGCGCGTTCCAGGCGGGCGCCCAGGCGCCGCCGGACGGGTGGTGCGATGCGCCGCGAGCGGCGCCGGGCGGGTGCGACGGCCGGTGGTCAGGCGCGTTCGGCCGCCGCCGCGGTGGGTAGGCCGGCGGCGGCCCAGGCGTGGTAACCGCCGATGACGTCGGTGGCCCGGTGCAGGCCCAGCTCCTGCAGCGCGGCCGCCGCCAGGCTTGACGTGTAGCCCTCCGAACAGATCACGATCACGCGCAGGTCGTCCCCGGTGGCGACGGGCAGGCGGGCGTCGCTCGTCGGGTCGAGGCGCCATTCGAGCACGTTGCGCTCGATGACGAGGGCGGTCGGGATCTCGCCCTCGGCGGCGCGCTGCGCGGCGGGACGGATGTCGACGAGCAGCGCGCCGCCGGCCACGGCCGAGGCGGCGTCGAGCGGGTCGAGCCTGCGCAGGCGGGCGCGGGCACGGGCCAGCATCGCGTCGACCCGGCTGCCCGCGGCGTCGCCGGCCGCCGCGGCGGTCACGGCGCCACCGCCGCGGCGGTGGCGGCCGTCACGGCCGGCGGGACAGGGGCGGCGGCCGGAATCCGGGCGGCGCCGGATGGCTCGTAGCGCAAGGGGAGCTCCGGTGGGGAGTAGGCGTGCACGGTGGTGGCCGCGGCGCCGCCGCGGTTGATGATCCGGTGGACGTGGTCGGCGGCGAACCCGACGACCTGGCCTCGGGTGTGCCGGCGGGTCTCGATCCCCTGCCACGATCCTCGGCTCAGGTCGTGGATGTCCTCCTCGACGGCGCCGTCGGCCACCGCGAGCGCGCCCAGCGCGCCGCCGTGGTCGTGCACGGCGGTGTGCTGGCCGGGTGTCCAGCCGATCAGCCACACCTCGACGACGCCGGTCAGCAGCAGCCGGGTGTACCAGCGCCGCCGCGGGTCGTGACGCACGATCGGCCGCCACAGCCAGCTCGCGGCGGCGAACCGCCCGGCGAGGTCGCTCAGCGTCGCCAGATCGAGCGGCTCGTCGTCGTCGCGCAGCACCGCGTCGGCGAGCCCCGCCGGCAGCAGGTCCGCCGGCGGCGTGCCGGCCGGCGGGCTCCCCAGCCGCGGGCGGGCCGTGGCAGGTGTGGGTCCGGCTGGCGGGGGATCCTCGGCCTCACGGGTCACGGACGCGGCCGTCAGGCCGAGGATCGCGGGATGGACGAGTGGCACGTGAGGCTCCAGGGGGTACTGCGCGCGGCGTGCGCGAGGGTCAGGAGAGTCATGCGAGTCGGGCGAGGGGCGGGAACGGCTGGCGGCGGGTCACCGGGGCGGGAACCCGGCTCGGCGGGCCGCCGGCGCTGGCGCGTCCGGACGTGGCCAGCGCCCCCGACTACGAACCTTTCCCGATCGATAAGATGTGAAATAGAGATCGGTCTGCCGCCGCGACCTCGGTGAGGAGTCTGTCCAGGCCTGGGCGGGCGGAGCCTCGGCGGCCGAGCCGTCAGGGCTCCGCCGGGGCCGGCGACTCGGAAGCCGGGGCGCGGCCTGGCGCCGACCGGGCGTGATGGCCGCGCGGTGCGAGAGAGCACTCCGGCTGCGCCGTCGGCGGACGACCGTGCCGCTGGCGCGCGAGCGCGCGGGGCTCGTCCCGTTCGGGGGGCGCCGCCTCCGGCTGCCCGGAAGCCGGCCGAAGGTCAGCGGACGGGGGCGGCCGCCCTGGTACACATGCCGCTGGCCAGCCGACCCAGGTCGGTGACGCGGTCGCTGTGTAGCAGGAGGACAGCTGCCATGCGCCGATGGTATAGCCACACGGCCACCGCCGTCGCCCCACCGGCTTCGCGACACCCAAGATGGTCAACGGCGCTGACGGCCCCCCGCTTAGGTGCCCGTGCCGGCGGGCCGGGGGATCGCCGTTGTGTCGTCTGGTCGTCACGTGTCTGCCACGCTTTGCCCCTTTCGGGTAGGTCAGAAGTGGCGTCGCGGCCCTCGGGAGCGCATTGGTAGCGTTCTGTCGTGGTGGGCGGGACTTTCGACCCGTCCTGGCGTCGTATTGTGCAGCTCGAGGCGGCTGATCGTCGCCAGGGTGAAACAGGTTCGCCAGCATGGGCGCGGGCCGACGAGGCGCGTGGGAGGTGCTGGAAGGGTGACCAGCGAGGCCGGCCATGCGCGTGTTCCACCGTCGGTGCCGTTCGCCGCGCCGCGGCCGTCGCTGCCCACCCAGGCCGGGGCGGACGCCGTGCCGTGCGGGCCCGGGCCGGCCGCCGGCCCCTCCGCCACCGCGAGCGTGGGCAACCCGGCCGTGCAGCCGGCTCCGGCCGTCCAGGCCGAGCCGGGTGCCCCGATCGAGGACCAGATCGAGCGGATGCTGACCCGGCTGGGGGACCGGGTCGACGACGCGCTGGCCGGGCAGGGCCGCATGCGGGGCCTGGTCGACGTGGTCGTCGGCGCCGCCCAGGAGCCGAGCCTGCCGGCGACGCTGCGCCGCACCGCCGAGGCCGCCTGCCGGCTCGCCGACGCCGAGTACGGCGCGGTCGGCGTGCTCGGGGCCGACGGGCGGATCACCGACCTCATCCAGGTGGGCGTCGAGGCGGAGGACGCGGCCCGTGTCGGCGGGCTGCCGACCGGGCAGGGGCTGCTCGGCAAGGTGCTGCGGGAGACCTGGACGCTGAGGGCCGACGACGTCGCCCGCCACCCCGAGGCGGTGGGGTTCCCTGCGGGCCACCCGATGTTCGACACGTTCCTGGGCGCCCAGATCGCCGTGCGCGGGGTCGCGTTCGGCGGTCTGTTCCTCGGTGGCAAGCGCGGTGGCTCGTTCACCCGCGCGGACGAGGAGCTGGTGACGGCGCTGGCGGCGGCCGCCGGGATCGCGGTCGAGAACGCCCGGCTGCGCGACGAGGCGTGCCGTCAGCAGGCCTGGCACACGGCCAGCGGGGAGATCTCCGCGGCGCTGGTGTCGGTCAACGAGCCGTGGGCCGCGCTCGACCTGGTCGCCCGCCGCGCCCGGCAGGTGACGTCGGCGTGCCTGGCGGCGATCGTGCTGCCGGACACGAGGACCGGGTTCGTGGTGACGAACGCCGACGGGCCTGGGACGCAGTCACTGCGCGGCCGGTCGCTGCCGGTGGACCGCAGCCAGCTGGTCGAGGTGATGCGCGTGGGGCACGCGCAGGTGGTCGGCGCCGGCGACCTGCCCGACCTGCTCGGGGACGCGGCCGACGGGCTCGCGCTGGCGTGCGTGATGGTGGTGCCGATGGCCGCCGCGGGCCGGCCGGTCGGCGGGCTGCTGCTCGGCGTCCAGGCGGCGGCGGGCGCCGCGCCGGGAGTGTCGGCGTCGGTGGGGACGGCGGCGGCGCAGGGCCGGCCGGGCGGCGTCGCGCCGTTCAGCGCGCTGGACCTGGACATGGCGACCGCCTTCGCCGGGCAGGCGGCGCTCACCCTGGAGCTGACCCGGCTGCAGCGCGACCGGGAGCGCCTGGCCGTCTTCGAGGACCGCGACCGCATCGCCCGCGACCTGCATGACGTCGTCATCCAGCGGTTGTTCGCCACCGGTCTGTCGCTGCAGGGACTCGCGCGGTCGGTGCCGCCGCCAGTGGCGGCACGGGTCGCCGGGGCGGTCGCCGAGCTGGACCAGACGATCTCGGAGCTTCGGCACACGATCTTCTCGCTGGCCTCGCCGACGCCGGACGGCGCCCACCTGCGGGCCGAGATCGACCGGATCGTCGGGCAGGCCGAGCACTCGCTTGGGCTGCGCCCGGTGGTGCGGGTCGAGGGGCCGGTTGAGCGGGTGCCCGTCGTGATCCATCCGCACCTGCTCGCGGCGCTGCGCGAGGCACTGTCGAACATCGCCCGGCACTCGCGGGCGACCCGGGTGCGGGTGCTGGTCCGGGCCGGCGACGACAGCGTGCTGGTCGAGGTCCAGGACGACGGCGTCGGCCCCGGTGGCGCGACCGTCACCAGCGGACTGGCGAACCTGCGCCGCCGCGCCGTGGACCTGGGCGGCCACCTGGACTTCGGTCCCGGCGTCGGTGGCGTCGGCACCCGCGTGCGCTGGCAGGTCCCCCTCCTGGGCCGCGAGTCCCCGCCCGACTGGGCCACCGCCCCCACCCCACCCGGCCTGCCCCGCCCTTAGCGCGGCCCCGGGCGCCAGGCGCAATCCAGGACGTCGAGGCCCCGAGCCAGACATTCACGGCTCGAACAGCCAGGGGTATCGGCCGCGTCCGTCCTGACAACGCCCTCAGCGTGCCCCAGCCACTGCTGGCGACAGCGCCTCGGCGCACCACCAACGCACCCACGTCGGGAACCCCGAAACCAGGCCGGGAGGGCGCTCAGCGCCCGACAGGCGACGCGCTGGGCCGCCGCCCCCACCCCACCCAGCCACCGCTGGTGACAGCGCATCGGCGCACTCCCAACGCACCCACGTCGGAACCCCGAACCACACCAGCCCCGGCCCCATACCCTCCAGCCCCGAAACCAGGCCGGGAGGGCGCTCAGCGCCCGACACGGGGCGAGCGCGTCCAGCGCCTCGCCCCGACCTTCGAGCCAGCCGTCGCCTCAGGTGCCGAGTTTGGTGGCGAAGACGGCGGCCTGGGTCCGGCTTTCGAGGCCGAGCTTGGAGAGCATGCTCGAGACGTAGTTCTTGACCGTCTTCTCCGCCAGGTACATGCGGTTCGCGATCTGGCGGTTGGTCAGGCCCTCGGCGATGAGCGCCAGGATGCGCCGTTCCTGGTCGGTGAGGCCCGCGAGGCGCTCGTCCTCGGCCGGGCCCTGCCGCAGCCGGTAGAGGACGCGGGGGGTCACCTCGGGGTCGAGCAGCGACTGGCCGGCGGCGACGCGGCGGACGGCGTCGACGAGCGCCGCGCCGCGGATCTGCTTGAGCACGTAGCCCGCGGCGCCGGCCATGATCGCGGTGAACAGGGCGTCCTCGTCGTCGAACGACGTCAGGATCAGGCAGGCGATGGTGGAGTCGTTCGAGCGGACCTGGCGGCAGACCTCGATGCCGCTGCCGTCCTGCAGCCGGGCGTCGAGGACGGCGACGTCCGGCCGCAGCGCCATGATCTGCTCGAGGGCCTCGTCGGCGCGGCCGGCCTCGCCGACGATCTCGATGTCCGGCTCCTCGGACAGCAGGTCCCGCAGGCCGCGCCGGACGACCTCGTGGTCGTCGAGCAGGAAGATGCGGATCGTGCGGCCAGGGGGCGGCGCCGGCTCGCCGGTGGCCACCGTCGGCGCCCCGGCTAGACCCGTGGGAAAGCCCGCCGCTTTGCTCTGGGCACTCGCCGATGCGGGAATGTCCGCTGATACCTCTGACACCGTTGACCCCGCCAGACCCGCTGTCGTTGAAGACCCTCTGTGCGTCACGTGATGCAACGAGAGTATAACGCGGGAGTTCACTGACCTGGACCGACCGGGCCGGCCGCTGCGATCCTCACTGGCACACAAGGGCCCCTTGGGACGGGAAATTCGTCCCGCGTGATTAATCGACGGCGCTGTGCGACATCCGCGTCGATTCGCCGGCTCTTGGCCTCGTCTCGCATACCGGCCGTGGGAACCGCCGCTCCCGCACCGCGATGCCGGAGTTGGTGCGTGTCCTATGCGTATCTTCTGGACGGCCGCCCAGCGGCCGGGCGTGCCATGCCGACGCGCCGTAACGGTCGTTACGGCGGCTACGGGCGGTCCGCCGTGGCAGCCTCCGTGGCGGGCGGGCCGGCCTCCGCCCCGGCCTCTGCCGGTCCGGCCAGCGCGGCGGGCGCGTCGGCGGCCTGCTCCGCCGCGGCGGTCGGCTCGGCTGACTGGACGGCGAGCAGGGCGCGGCGGGCGCTCAGGGCCGCGAGGCCGACCAGCACGCCAGCGCCGGCGACGACGGTGAACCCGGCCCTCGGGCCGTACCGGTCGATCAGGGCGCCCGCCAGCGGCGTCCCGGCCGAGATGCCGGTCACCAGCGCGACCTGCAGCCACGCGAAGCCCTCGGTCCGCGCCTCCGGGGGCATGAGCCGTTCCATCAGCGCATTGGCGCTGATCAGCGTCGGCGAGGCTCCGGCGCCTGCAATCACCATGAACGGCAGCAGCACGGCCGTGTTCGGCGCGGCCAGCGGCAGCCAGGCGGCCGCCGCCATCAGGGCGGCGGCGGTCAGGAACCGGCGGGTGGGCCCACCCGTGCTCGCCCGCGCCCCGTACAGCAGCGAGCTCACGCCCGAGCCGAACGCGAACAGTCCGAGCACGAGGCCGGACAGGGCGCCCAGCCCGCCCTCGCGGCCGTATGCGACGGCGGCGAGGTCGACCCCGCCGAAGCACACGCCGACGGAGAAGATCACGACGAGCAGCGCCCGCACGGCGGGGTCGCGGAACACCCGCGGCCGGGCCGCGCCGAGCGCCTTGGGCCGCGGCCCGGGGTCGCTGCCGCGCTGCGCGGCCAGCGCCAGCGTCCCCGCGGCGAGCAGCACGCCGGCGACGACCAGCCCGGAGGCGGGCGTCACCTCGGTCACCAGCCAGGTGACGAGCACCGGCCCGCAGATGAAGATCGCCTCGTCGAGCGCGGCCTCCAGCGCGAACGCGGTGCTCAGCAGGGGCGAGCCTCCCAGCCGGTAGCTCCAGCGGGCCCGCACACAGGCGCCCACCGGCGGGAACAGCCCGCCGGTCAGCGCCCCCGCGATGTACCAGAGCGGGCGCGGCGCGCCGGTGCCGACGCTGACGAGCAGGCCGACCAGGCCCACCAGATGGCCGGCGAGGCACCACAGCAGCACCCGAGCCTGGCCGAACCGGTCGAGCGCGCGCCCGAGCTGGGCGGCGAGAGCCGCCTCGCTGATCGTGCCGGCGGCGACGACCGTGCCGCCGACACCGTAGGAGCCCGTCGTGTGCTGGATGTAGAGCACGATCCCGATGGCGACCATCGAGATGGGCAGGCGGCCGACGAACGCGGCGGGCACGAAGCGGTTGGCGCCCGGGGTCGCGAACGCCTGCCGGTAGACACTGGCCAACAGTGGACTCCTGAGCCGCCGACCCAGCCACGCTGCCGACGACCGCCCGCGGCTGACCTCGCGGTACACGCCTGGCTGGACGGGCGTGTACGGACGGTCGGTCGGTGTCCGTTTCCTGGCCGTGGCCGGTCCAACCCTGCCCGACCGTCCGACCGGAATCCACCGGATTACCGGCGAGCCCCCTCACACCACGCCGCGCCGGACAGGCCTCTCGCGTGGGGCACCGGCCCCGTCTCGCCCCGAGAGAGAACGCGACCAGGCCATCAACGGCCGCGCGCGACCGACCAGTCCCGCCCTACCAGCCGGTGTCGCGGACCCAGCGGGCGCGCGGCGCGTGGCGGCGCGGGTGCGGCCCGCCGGCGCGCAGCCGGCGGACGAACGGGAGCACGGCCAGCGCGCCGAACACGAAGCCGACGACGTGCGCGCCATAGGCGACCGCGCCGCCGGAGGACACGCCGATCCCGGTGAAGTACAGGTACTGGAGCACGAACCAGAACCCGAGCACGATCCAGGCCGGCAGCCAGAACGGGATGAAGAACAGGATCGGTATCAGGCCGATCACCCGGGCCTGCGGGAACACCACCAGGTAGGCGCCGAGCACGCCGGCGATCGCGCCGGAAGCGCCGATTAGCGTGTTCTGCGAGTCGGGTTGCGCGAGGGAGAAGCCATAGGCGGCGACAAACCCGCAGGCCAGGTAGAAGAGCAGGTAGGTAAGCCTGCCCATCCGATCCTCGATGTTGTTGCCGAACACCCCGAGGAACAGCATGTTCCCGAGCAGATGCAGCCAGCTTCCATGCAGGAACATCGACGTCAGCACGGACAGCACGGGGTACTTGTGGAACGGCGGCGGGCTCACGACCTGGCAGCCGGTGGTGCTGTCGGGCCGCAGCTGCAGGCGGCCGGTGTCGGCGGCTGGCAGCTGGTCGCCGCTGAGCAGCTCCTTCGGGATGGCCCCCCACTGCTCGAAGAACCGGCGCTGCTCGCAGACGCTGGCGGCCTGCCCGTCCCGGTGCATCCCCATCACCGCCGTGGCGACCGGGGTCAGCAGCACGAAGACGAGAATGTTGACCGCGATGAGCAGCCAGGTCACGACCGGCCGACGGCTGAGTGGGTTGATGTCGTGGATGGGGATGACCACGCCCGACATCCTGCCGGGCCCCTTTCGCCCCGGCGCCACGGGGGCGGTGCGAGGCGCCGGCGCAACGCCCCCGCCACAACGCCGTGACACCGCCCCCGGGTGCCCGGGGGCGGTGCCCGGGCCGGGATCGTGCCGGCGCGCCGGCTTCGGCGGTGGCGGCTGTCACGCCGTGGGCGGGGAACGCGGGACCGGAGGCTGGCATTGTCCGTGAGGTGCGAGCCGTCAGCGATGTGCCGTCCCCGCCCGCGGTGAGCACCGCGCCTGGGGTGAGCACTGCGCCTGGGTCGTCCTCGGGCCCGCCTGCCGGCGCGCGCGGGCGGCGGGTGGTGCTGGGCCGGGCGGCGGGGCTCGCGGCGGCGGCCTACGCGTTCGTGGTGACGATGGCGGGCACGACGCTGCCGACGCCGCTGTACCCCGCCTACCGGGCCGAGTTCGGGTTCTCGCAGCTGATGGTGACGGTCGTCTTCGCCACCTACGCCGTCGGGGTGATCGCGGCGCTGCTGCTGTTCGGCCGGCTGTCCGACCGGGTCGGGCGGCGGTCGGCGCTGCTGCCGGGGCTGGCGGCCTCGGCGGCGAGCGCCGTGGTGTTCCTGCTCGCGGGCGGGCTGCCGGCGCTGCTCGCCGGCCGGCTGCTGTCCGGCCTGTCCGCGGGGATCCTCACCGGCACCGCGACCGCCGCCATCGTCGACCTCGCCGCGCCGGGGAAGGCCAGCCGCGCCGCTCTCGTCGCCACGGTCGCGAACATGGGCGGCCTTGGCTGCGGGCCGGTGCTGGCGGGCCTGGTCGCCCGGTTCGGCGAGCACCCGCTGCGGCTGACGTTCGTCGTCGACCTCGCGCTGCTCGTCCCCGCGGTGCTGCTGATGCCGGAGACCGTGGCGCCGGCCGCGCGCGCGGCGGCGCGGGCCAGCGGGCGGCTGGTCGCCCGGCCGCGGGTCCCGGCGCAGGTGCGGGCGGCGTTCGTACGGGCCGCGTTGGCGGGGTTCGCCGGATTCGCCGTGCTCGGCATGTTCACCGCCGTCTGCCCGGCGTTCCTCGGCGAGGAGCTGGGCGTGCACAACCCGCTGGTCACCGGGCTGGTGGTCGCCGCGGTGTTCGGGTCGTCGGCGGCCGGCCAGCTCGTCGCCCGCCGGACCGGGCCCGGTGCCGGCCTGCCGCTCGGCTGCGTCGTGCTGATCGTCGGGGTGGGGGTGGTCGCGCTGGCGCTGGTGTTCGCCTCGCTCGCGATGCTGACCCTCGGCGGGGTGATCGCGGGCGTGGGGCAGGGACTGAGCTTCTCCTCCGGCCTCGGCGCGCTGCTGACCGCCGCGCCGGCGCAGGCCAGGGCGCGGACCTCGTCGGCGTTCTTCGTCGTCGCCTACGTCGCGCTCTCGGTGCCCGTTGTCGGTATCGGCGTGCTCGCCACGCTGACGACGCTGCGGACCGCGGGACTGGTGTTCGTCGCCGTCGTCGGCCTGCTGGCCCTGGCTGTCCTGGCCCTGTTGGGACGGGCGCCGCGGCGCCCCGCCACGTCGTGAGCCGGCCGCGGCGCCCCAGACCTCCCAGATCGCTTCGCGACCCGGCAGGGACCCCGGCCGGGCGCCGGGGCAGCGGGAGAGTCAGGCAGAGTGGGGGCGTGGAGCTGCTGAGCGAGCCGCTGGCGGGCGGCCAGGACGAGGTGGCCGCCTCGGTGGTCCTGACGGGCGCGGCGCGGCGGCTGGTCGAGCGGGACCGGGCCGTCGTGTGGCACCCCTACGCGGCGGTCGGGCCGGGCGCGCGCGGGCCGCTGTACCCGGTCGCCTCCGCCTCGGGTGTTCGTCTCACGCTCACCGACGGCCGCGAGCTCGTCGACGGGATGTCGTCGTGGTGGGCGGCGATCCACGGCTACCGCCACCCGGTGCTCGACGCCGCCGCGCACGCCCAGATCGACACGATGGCGCACGTCATGTTCGGCGGGCTCACCCACGAGCCGGCGGTGGCACTCGCCGAGACCCTGGTGGCGATCACCCCGGAGCCGCTGCGCCGGGTGTTCCTGTGCGACTCGGGGTCGGTCTCCGTCGAGGTCGCGATCAAGATGGCGCTGCAGTACCAGACGGGGCGCGGCCGGCCGGAGCGGAGCAGGCTGCTGACGATCCGGCGCGGCTACCACGGCGACACCTCCGGCGCGATGGCGGTCTGCGATCCGGACACCGGCATGCACCACCTGTTCACCGGCCTGCTGTCGCGCCACCTGTTCGCCCCGGCGCCGGCGCGCGGGTTCGCTGAGCCGTTCGAGGACGCCGACGCCGAGCCGTTCGCGGCCCTGCTCGCCGCCCACGCCCACGAGGTGGCCGCCGTGATCCTCGAGCCGGTGCTGCAGGGCACGGGCGCGATGCGCGGCTACGCCCCCGGCTGGCTCGCCCGGGTCCGCGAGCTGTGTGACGAGCACGGCGTGCTGCTCGTCGCCGACGAGATCGCCTCCGGGTTCGGCCGGACGGGGGAGCTGTTCGGCTGCGACCATGCCGGGATCAGCCCGGACATCATGTGCGTCGGCAAGGCGCTGACCGGCGGCTACCTGACGATGGCGGCGACGCTGTGCACCGAGGAGGTCGCCGAAGGGGTGTGCTCGCCACCGGCGGGCGCGTTCATGCACGGCCCGACGTTCATGGCCAACCCGCTGGCGGCGGCGGTCGCGAACGCCAACCTCGGCCTGCTGCTGTCCTCCCCGTGGCGCGAGACGGTGCGCCGCATCGAGGCCGAGCTCGCCGCCGGCCTCGCCCCCGCCGCCGGCCTGCCGGGCGTCGCGGATGTCCGCACCCTGGGCGCCGTCGGCGTCATCGAGACCCGTGAGCCGGTCGACATGGCCGTCATCCAGCCCCTGCTGGTCGACCTGGGTGTCTGGGTCCGCCCCTTCGGGCGTCTCGTCTACGCCATGCCGCCCTTCATCACCTCCACCGCTGACGTCGCCACCCTGACGTCCGCGATGGTGGAGGCCGTCGCCCGTACCACGGGATGATCCTGCCCGCTGCCCGCTGCCCGCTGCCCGCTGCCCGCTGCCCGCTGGCCTCGGCGGGCCCGTGGGCGGGCCGCCACAAGATAGTCAACGACGTTGACGGCGGCCGACTGTGGAATTTCGGTCCCTGATCCGCCGGGCCGGGGGCCTGCGCCGTTCTGCCCGGAGGTGCCATGGCGGGGCGTGCCGCGGCCGGTCGGAGGGGCTTGGTGTGGACGCGATGTGACCTCTGCTCCGGAGGCCACAGTGCTCCCGCGGGCGGGGTTGGCGACCTGGGGGCGCGCCGCGCGGCGGGGGGAGCCGGTGTTCGTGCAGGTCAGCGCCGCGTCAGGGTGGTCGCTATGTTGCTGTGTGTATCTAGATCAGCAACGGTGGTCACCTAAGGCGACAGATGACCGACATTGGTGAAGTGGTTGCCGATGCCCACCCGAACTTCGTACTCTTTGTTCTCAGCGGAGCACAGGGAGTAGCTATACCCCAGGGGGGCCTCAGACCGGCAATTCCCGCCTGGACCTTGGACGAGGAAGGCCGATGCCCCATGGCCACAGTGACCGAAGCCGCCGCGTCCCACGGCGAGCGCCGCGGACGGGGCAGCACCGGTGGGAACGGCGGTCTGGACCGGCGCCGCAACCGGATGGGCGCGGTGCTGCGCCGCGCATGGGCCTGGTCGATGGCGTCCGTGTTCTTACGGCTCGGCGTGGTCATCAACGCGGGTATGGCCATGATGGCACGATCGCCGCGTCGTCGGCGCCCGGCCGTCCCGGACCCTGGCGTCCTGGGAGACGGCGGCTGGGTCGTCGACACGCCGCCGGCCGGGCTGCCAACGGTCCCCGCGCCGCCCGCGACGGGAGACGGCGCGCCACCGCTGTCCCGCCCGCCGGGCAAGCGTCCGCGCCCGCCGGCCGCGGCGATTGTCGGCGAGTCGGCGCGCCGGCGGCCTGCCGGTGCCGACGGCCAGCGGGAGCCGCGCGCCGCGGCCGTCGCGCCGGCCGGCCGCCGGCCGCCGGCCGCACGGCTCGCGACCGGTCACCTCTCGACCGGACCCGGACCGCGGCCTGCGCGGCCAGGGGGCACCCCGAGGGCGATGTGGCCGAGCTGGCGGGCGGCGGCGGTGGGAGCCGCCTGGGCGGGACTCGCCGCGAGCTGGCTGGTCGACCCCCTGTTCCGGCTGACGGACGTCCTCACCTTCGGGACGCTGCTCGCGCTCGGGGCACTGGCACTGACGGCCTCGCGCCGCCTTGGCGTGTGCTCCCGCGACGACCTGCTGGAGATCTGGACCCTGCCGGTCGTCCTCCTGCTCCCGCCGGTCTACGCCCTGGTCACCCACCTGCCCTTCTGCCTGCTTGCGACCGGCCGGCCCTGCGCCCCTGGTACCCACGGCGCCGCGAACCGGGCGGCGCCAGCAGGTGCCATGGTGTCGCCGGGCTCCGCCGAGGCGCCGCGCCCCGCGCAGCCCGAGGGGACCCGCGAGGGGCCGCCGGCCCGCGCCGCCGCCGCGCCGGGCGCCGGCGGCTCGGAGGGACGGGCCAGCCGGCCGGCGGTGGTGGCGCGGGGAGTGGCGCGGGCCGGCGGCCGGCAGATCCACGGGGCCGCGGCGCTCGGGGTGGCCGGGGCGGCGGCGTCCTGGCTGCACGGGCTGCTGGCGCCCACGGGTGAGCCCTACACCGCGCACAGCCTCGCCGGCTCGCCGGGGCGGCTCGCGGCGGTCGCCGCCACCGTGCTCGGCTACGCCCTGGTCCGCCGCCTGCTGCTCGGCTCGCCGCGGCCGGCGGTCCGCCGTGCCAGCCTCCCCGGACACCGCGCGTACGCCAACGCCGAGGCGATCACCGGTACTGGCGCCGGTGGGGAGCCGGGCGCCAGCCGCGTCCCCGTCCAGGGCGGGGCGGTGGCGCCGACCGGGAACGAGGCCTCGGGGGAGACCTGGACCGCGGACGCGATCTGGCCGGGCTGGTGGCGCGCACCGATCCCCGGGTCCCGGACGCGCGTGACCGGGCGCTGGCGCGGTCTGTGCGGGCCCGCGAAGGGTGCGGAGATCGCCGAGCTGTGCTCCGGGGTGGCGGTCGCGGCGCTGTGGGCGGCGAACCCGCTGCTCATGCTCGCCGTGGTCCCACCCGTGCTGCTGCTCGCCAGCAGCCTTCCGCCCGACGAGCTGCTCGCCGCCGCCCGCACCGACCCGAAGACCCGGCTCGCCAACGTGACCTGGTGGCGCGAGGTCGCCGAGGCCGAGCTCGCCAGGACCCGGCGCGCCGGCCGGCCGCTGTCGGTGCTGCTCGTCGACATCGACCACTTCAAACAGGTCAACGACCGCCACGGCCATCTGTTCGGCGACACGGTGCTGGTCGCCGTCGCCGACGCGCTGCGGGCGGCGACCCGGCCGTGGGACCTGGTCGGCCGGTTCGGCGGCGAGGAGTTCGTCGTGCTGCTCACCGACGTCGACCTGTCCACCGCGGCCGAGGTCGCCGAGCGGATCCGCGGTCAGGTCGCCGCCACCCGCTGCCCGCTCGACGGCCCGTCACCCGCCGCAGGTCTCGACGGCGGCGATGACGATGACCGGGGGACGGTGAGCGTCACCGTCTCGGTCGGCGCGGCGGCCTGCGAGCCGCCGGCCAGCCTCGCCTCCGCCCTCGCGGCCGCCGACGCCGCCCTGTACCGCGCCAAGGCCGCGGGCCGCAACCGCGTCCATCTCGCCGCCTCCGCCGCCGAGCGGCCCGCCGCCGCCGCGCCGGCGGGCGAGGCCGGGCCGCCGGTCCAGGGCGGAGCTCCCCCCGTACCTCCTCAGGCGACCCGGGCGGATTAGGGCGTGCTCCCCGCCAGCGGGCCTGGCGTCGGGAACCTGTCCGTGGCCGCTCCCGACCATTGCCGGGCGGCCGCGCCTGTGCCCGTGGCGCCGTCGGGCCAGCGGGAAACCGCGCTGGCGCGGACGGTGGTCAGTGGCCGGACAGGGCGAGGCGGAAACGGTACTGGGATGATGCGGCCGAGGCGAGGCCGGTGTCGTTGACGCGCACCGTAGGTCGCGCCGCTGCTCCAGGTCCCGACCATCGTGGCCGAACCGAACCGAACCGAACGGTGACGCTTCCGGAGATCTCCGTGAAGGAGGTGCCGCCGGCGTTCACGTCCGCACGATGCCCCCGAAGTCCCATTCGCGGCGGCGCGGACGCCAGAGGACATCGACTCGCCTGTAAGGCGCGGGACGTCACGAGACGGGGGTGGGTCTCACGGTGTTGTCCACGGTGTTGACAGCGCCGGGCGCCCAAGTTCGATCTTGGACATCGTCGGGTGAGGGGGACTGGGAGCAGGGATCAGCGGGTCGCGTGGTATGCGGCCTGGACGGTGTGGCGAAGCAGGATCATCGTCGTGACCGGGCCTACACCGCCGGGAACGGGGGTGAGGGCGCCGGCGACGCCGGCGATCGCGTCCGCGTCGACGTCGCCGAGGAGGCCCGCGTCCGTCACGGTCGTGCCGACGTCGACGACGGCGGCGCCCGGGCGGACGAAGCCCGCGCCGACCAGCCCCGGCCGGCCCACCGCGGCGACGACGATGTCCGCCTCGTGCGCGACCGTGGCCAGCCCGCTCGTCCGGGAGTGGCAGACGGTCACGGTGGCGTTCTCGGCGAGCAGCAGCAGCGCGGCGGGCTTGCCGACGACCGCGCCGCGCCCGATCACGCAGGCCCGCGCGCCGGACATCGCCACCTCGCCGCGGCGCAGCACCTCGACCACGGCCGCGGCCGTCGCCGGGGCGAACGCCGGCAGGCCGAGCGCGAGGCGGCCGAGGCTGACCGGGTTCATCCCGTCGACGTCCTTGACCGGTGGGATGCGGTCACCCACCTCGCCCGTGATCATCCCGGCCGGCAGCGGCGTCTGCGCGATCACGCCGTGCACGGCCGGGTCGGCGGCGAGCCGGTCGAGTGCCGCGGCCAGTTCCGCCGGGTCGTCGGTCAGCTGGTGGCGCTGGAAGCCGACGCCGACCCGGCCGGCGGTGCGCTCGAGGACCCGGACGTAGGACAGCGCCGCCGGATCGGTGCCGGGCACCACCACCGCCAGCGTCGGCGTCACCCCTGTCTCGGCGAGGTGCGCGACCTCGTCGACGACGCCCCGGCCGATCTCGGCCGCCATCGCCCGCCCGTCCAGAAGCCTCATGCCCGCACCGTAACAAGAGCCCGCGCGCTTGCCGGTCGAGGTGATCCTCGCTGCCGGCGGCGTCGAGGTCGTCGGTCACGCGGGCACCGGGCTGGAGGCGATCTTCGCGACCCGCCGGCTGCGCCCGGACGCCGTCCTCATGGACGTCCGGATGCCGGAGCTGGACGGGCTGGAGGCCACCCGGCGCATCCTCGCCGACGCCCCGGCCGCCACCGACGGCCAGCCGACCCGGCCATCACCCGCCGTCTGGCCGAGCGGTTCGCCCGGACGAACCAGGCCGCCCCCACCGCGACCTGGCATCGCTGACGCCGCGGGAGCGTGAGGTGCTGATCCTGATCGCCCGTGGCCTGTCCAACACCGAGATCGCCGCCGCGCTGTACCTCGGGTGCCATTAACGAACGTGTCACCAGCCCCAAATCCGGTGGGGGTTCCGTCAGCGGGTGCGGCGGCGGGTGGTGGGGTCGTGTTCGGCGGTGACGCGGGCGGAGGTTTCTTCGCCGAGGCGGACGTAGTGTCCGAGGCTGGCCAGGTGCTGGTGGCGCGACTTGGCTTGCAGTTCGGGTGCGGTGCGTCCGGCTTGGGCGAGGTGCTGGAGTGCGGAGTGGCGTAGCTGGTGGAGCGTCCAGCCGTGGCTGTGCGGGTCGATCTGCGCGGAGGCGGTTTTGAACATGTGCTCGGCGCGGGGGTAGGACAGCCGGCCGCGGCCGGTGGCCGGGTCGATGTCGGCGGCTGCGGGCGCGCGGCGGCCGGAGGCGGGAGCGCGCCGGTCAGCGAGGAACACCGGGCCGGTGGTACGCCCAGACAGCAGGCGGGGCAGGAGGCGGGCCGTGGCGGTCTGCCAGTGCACGTACTCGATCGCGCCGCCTTTGGAGATCACCCGGGCGCGGCGGAACTCGGTGTCGAGGTCCTCGATGTTCAGCGAGAGGACCTCCTCGGCGCGGGCGGCGGTCTCATACAGCAGCCTCCAGAGAACGCGTTCACGCAGCCCGTTGTGGTCGCCGGTGAACAGCGCCTCCAGGCGGGAGCGGGGGATGGCCCGGTCCCCGCGGCGGGTGGGTTTGCGGCGCTCCAACCGCCGGGCCGGGTTGGTCGCCAGCAGCTCCTGGCGCTGCGCCCAGGCGGTGAAGGAGGTGAGCGCGGTCAGGTGCCGGTTCCAGGTGGCTCCCGCCGCACCGTTCCACCGGAGCATCACGGCGGCGTAGTCCTCGGGAGTCAGGGCGGCGGGCCGGTCGGCCGCGGCGACGGCAACCAGGCGGGCGAGGGTCTCGGCGTAGCTTGCGCGGGTCGTCAACACCTGGATGGAGTCGAGGTAACGGTCGACGGCGGCCGCGAGAGCCACGGGCTCGGCGGCCGGGCCGGGGAACGCGACGACGGACACGGCGGCCGGCCTCCCGAACTGATGTGACACATAACGTTACGGAGTCGTCCGCGGGGCGGTGAGCACCGACCTGGGCCCACGCGCCCCGCGGTGAGGGTATGTGACAGGTAATTTCGATTCTGTGTCACTGCCCGGCTGCGGTCACTAGCGTGATCCCACGGGCTTTCTTCCCCGGCGGGCGAGGCACTGGCGACGGCTGTGTGGGCGGCGCTGGATGCGCCATCAGGGGCTCAGGTCACAGACCGTCTCGTCCGGCCGGAGAAGTAACGCCGGCCAGGTCTTCGCGCCCGCAACGGTCTTCACCCGGATCTCCCGGTCACGGCATGGATTGCAGGGGCGGGTGATGTGTCGTTATCCCTGGTGGCTGGAGTAGCGGCGGAGGTTCGGGGCCGGGGTCCTCGGTAACGACGACGCCGGCGGCCGAGTGGTCGAAGCCAGCGGGCCAGCGAGTGTGCTCGCTGGCCACCGCGCCGGTCAGACGTGCCTGGAGAAGATCGGCCGTGCTCAGGTCGGTGCCACGCACGTCGGCCAAGCGCAGGTCGGTGTGGCGGAATACAGCGCCGTTGGCGTCGGCCTTGCGCAGGTTCGCCTCGCGCAGGTCAGCCTCGGTGAAGTCTGCGTCGCGCAGGTCGGTCTCGACCAGTCGTGCGCCCCGTAAATCGGCCAGAACGCAGCGGGCCCGGCGCAGGATCGCGGTTTTGAGGTCGGCGTGTCGCAGGTTGACCGAGACGAGGGACGCTTGCGTCAGGTTGGCATGGTAAAGGCCCGCCGCCTCCATGCAGGAACGATCGAGGTTGACCTCGGGCAGCCACAGCCCGTCGCAGTCGGCCCGTCGCAGGTCGGTGACGCTGAGGTTGACCCAGGACTGCTCCCGGCGCTGGCACAGCACCCCGAGGCCGGTCAGCGCCACCTGGGCATCGGCGGCACGGACCTCCAGCGGCGAGATGTCGTTGATAGGCACCTCCGCCGCTGGAGCTTCCGGACCGGTGGGCGGCCAGGGCAGGTGCGTACGCAGATAAGCGGCCTGGATGGAGATGACGGCCTCGCGGTCGCGGGCGGAGTGCTCCGCGATTCGCCACAGCGCGTGGAGCCCGCCGATGCGGGTTTCCAGCTTGTCACTGCCGAGCTGATCGACGGCCCGGCTGAACCGGTCGGTGACGTAGCCCTCCTGGGTGGCGCGCAAGCCGTCCTGGCTGACTCGCAGTTGCCGCCAGGTGGCGTATGCGCCGAAAAGCACGATCATGCCGCCGACGGCCTGCAGAAGCGTCGTACGGACGTCGTTCACCGCGCTCAGCCGGTCCTGCGGAGCGACGCTCGCCCTAGCGAGATCGTGGTCGACCACCACACCCGGCAGGACGACGAACACCGCGCCCAGAACGGCCAGCCCCGCTACTCCGGCCAGCAGGGCCGCGACCGCACGGCGCCAGACCAGCCGGTCGCGCCACGGCCGGCGACCGCTGTCCGGCCCCCCAATCGCCATGGATATGGAAGTCTAGTAAGACTTTGACCGGCTCTGTGCGTGTTGTACTGGTTGGGGTTTGAGGAACATCGGAACGAAAACAATGCTAGGCCTGAGTCGGTGCTGATGGGCGGTCTGCGGGTGCATGATCGGTGGGTCTGGGCGGGTTCCGCAGAAAGTCGGTGATTATCTGCGGCAGCGTCCGCTCCGACGTCGACGAGCACGTTGCGGCGGGCAAGGTCCCGCTCCCAGGCGATACGCCGCTGACCCGACTGCACGTCCTCGCGCAGTTCAGGTCGTGGGGCCGATGGCCAGGCGTGATCCCAGGTCCAGGCGGACTTCTCCGTCGGGGCGCACGTGGGACCAGAACAGCGGGGTGAGCCCACGCCGGTCGGCGGGGGTGAGCAGGCCTGACCACTGCGGCTCGACGAGGACGTCCTGGAGCATCAGCGTGTTGACGTACACCAGCGATGCCTGGAGGATCCGCAGGCACAGCGCGGCCGTCTCGATCTCTTCACGCCGGTTGGTGGAGATCTCCCCACCCTTGCCGTAGTAGATCACCGCGTTCGCCGCGTTCCAGGACTCCACCACGTTCAGGCCCTCCTCGATCTCCCGCTGAAGGTCCCGGTCACGCAGGTAGCGGGCGAGGAAGACGGTGCGCTGAGCGCGGCCGATCTCCAGCATCGCCTGGTAGGCGGGGTGCAAGGCAGCCCTGGTGAAACGGGACAGGATCGCCTCGGTGGAGGCGGTGCCGGTGCGGATCGCGGTGGCGTACTTGATGACCTGGTCGTAGTTGGCGTCGATCAGGTCCCAGCGGATTGGCCGGGTCAGGGCGGCTTGCAGGTTCGGGTAGGCGCCCGGCTCGCCAGCGTTCGGCCGGTACAGGCGCACCCGGTTGATCTGCTTGATCCGCGGCAGCAGGTCGACGTTCAGTAACCGGGTGATGCCGAACCCGATCTCCGACTGGCCGTGGCTGTCCACATAGTTGCCTTCGACGCTCATCGTGGTGCCATGGCGGATCGCGCCCTCGACCATCGCCGCGACCTCCGAGGCCGAGGCCCGCAGCGTCTGGGAGTGCACCACCACCGAGCCCCGCTCGACGTGCCAGTACACCAGGATCCCCCGGCCGCCGTAGCGCGAGTGCCACTCGGTGAACAGGTTCTGGTCCCAGGAACGGAAGTGCGTGGAGTCCGAGGCCACCGCGGTCGACCCGGTGCCCCACAACCCCGTCTCTCGCTCGGCGAAGGTGGCGTTGGCGATCTCAATGGCGATCTGCCGGGCAGCCTGCAAGGTCAGGTAGCGGCGCCGGACGTAGCGGATCTCCTCTTCGGTGTGGCCGTGCTCGCCACCGGCTACCGACCGGATACCAGCGTTGGTGCCGTAGGCGTAGATCGCGAGCATCAGCCGTTCAGCCAGCACCTCGGGCGCCAGGTGCCCGCTGCCCACCACGGAGGTCACCGCCGTCAGGCAGCCGGTCCGCAGCAGGGCCTCCTTGAGCATGTCGATCAGCGGCACCGCGTTCCAGCGGCGGCCCACCTCGTTCTTGACCCGCCGCAGGTTACGCGGTTCCTCGGACGCCTCCGGCGCGGTGAATCTGATCGCCCCGGCCTTACGCTCCTTGATCTCCACCCAGCCCAGGCCCGGCAGGGCCTCATCAAGGCCGGCCAGGGCCTCGGTCATCTCCTCACGCAGGGAGGTGATGAACACCGCCGGGTCCAGCGGCTTGCGCAGTTCGTTGTAGTGCTCGACCCGGCGGGCCTCGAAGTCCGTGGGCAGGTCCTCGTCCGGGTTGCGCCAGCGGCCCGCGCCGACCACCCAGATCTCCTTGCAGCGCAGCTGCTCGCGCAACGCCTGGAAGGTGGCCACCTCGTAGACCATCCGCACGATCCGACGCCGGCCGCGCTTGTCTGCGCGGTAGACGAGCTCCGCCCACTGCCCGGTGGTGACCCGATGCTCCGGCGCAGTTTCGCCGAGCGGGTAGTAGGTGGTGTTCCCGGCCTTCGCGTACCTCTGGACCAGGGCGAGCGCGTCGATGACCGGCCGGTACGCGGAGTTGTTGGAACGGAACTCCAGCACCTCCAGCAGCTCGATCAGACCCTTCCGGTAGTGGCTGGTGTAGGACGCCTTCAGCGTGGTCTGCACCGTGTGCCGGTACACCGGCCCCTTCGTCCGGTACTCGTGGACCAGCTCCTTCAGCGTCTGCTCGCCTCCGCCCGCGGCCGGGAAGACGACCTCGCGGACCTCACCGTCCGGTTGGGCCAGCGACGCCTCGGCGATCCGGAACAGGATGTTCTCCTTGCCCGTCACCCGCTTGAAGGCGTTGATCAGCTCGTTGGTCACCTTCTGCTCGGCCCGGGCGCCGGTCCGATGCACTGTGGCGATGAGCAGATCCACCAGCGAGTCGGTCACCTCCCGCTCTCGCTCCACCAGCAGCGCGGACAGCAGCGTCACCGCAGCCTCCTGCGACCGCCGGCGCAGGTGCGACGGCGACTCCACCGCAGCCCGCGCCCGCCAGGAAGCCAGCACCTGCGGTGCCACGTCGGCGAACAGCGACGCCGGCAGCCCGATCGCCCGGATCGCGGTCAGCTTGCGGATCTCCCGCAGCATCGACTCCAGGCTCACGTTCCCTGGCATCGCCTTGATTAGCGCCAGCACCGACTCGCCGTCGTCCGCGTCCTCCTCGTCCGTGTCACCGGCGGCGGCCACCAGAGTGAGGATCCGCTCTCGCACCTCCGGAACCAACCGGGCCGCGACGGTGGCGAACCAGGTCTCCTCCGCGGTGTGCAACGCGGAACGGACCATCCGCGTGATCCGGTCCGGCGCCGGGGGCTCGATGCTCTCCTCGCGGCAGTGCTTCAGCAGCTCCTCGCGCACCCGGTCCGCGTTCCGCTCGGCGTGCGCGACGTTGGTGGCCAGCCAGGCCGTCAACTTCTCCGCGTCCTGCACCGAGCACGCCCGAAACCCCAGATGCCCGCGTATCTGGGCACGGTGGTACTCGATCGTGCTCCCGACCCACTGGTAGGACTCGAACTCCGCCGCCGGCACCTCCAGCTGTCGGGCCACGAACTCGACCACCTCGTCCGGGAACTCCGCCCCACCACGGGGGAACCGGCCATGCCGAGTGAAGTACTTCAGCAGCAGCCCGAACCCCAGCCGCGTCCCACCCCGCTTACCTGCCACGAGCTCCAGCTCGTCACCGAGCACCGTCCAGTACTGGACCAGCTCATCCACGCCCACCGGCTGCCGCGCCATGGCCGCACATCATGCTCAAGTACGGCTCGTCAGCGACGACCGGGCACCAGAGCCCTGGCCCCCGTGCAGTCGCGTCAGTGAAGCACCCTCGTCGGGAACGGCCAATCCATCGAAGATCCACCCCGTTTGGGGCCAGTGACACGTCCGTTAATGGCGCCCGTACCTCTGTCGGAGGCGACGGTGAAGACGTATGTGAGCCGGATCCTGTCCAAGCTCTCGCTGCGCGACCGTGTCCAGGCCGTCGTCGTCGCCCACGAGACCGGCCTCGTCACCCCGAACACCCGCTGACCGCCGCCGCGCCTGGCGTCGGCCCGAAGGCACACAAGATAGTCAACGCTGTTGACGCGCCGGCGGCGATGAAGTTGATCTATGAGCGGAGTTGATCTACATTAGGCGCCGTTGGCCCGGCCGGCGAGGTCTGGTCGCGGCACCCGCTCGGCGAGCTGGGGCGGGGCCTGGAGGCAGTAGGCGTCGGTGAGGAGCTCGCCAAGTTCCTCCCAGTCGGTCTGGCCATCAAGGACGAGGCCGACGACGTTCTCGCCCCACGACGCCTTGAAGTACGGCGGGCCGAGGCGCTCGAACGCCATCACCTCGCCGAGCTCGGCCCGGAAGGTGATCCTGATGAGCTGGTCCTCCCCGCCGAACACGTGCGCGACCGTCGCCTGGCCGACGCGCCAGCGCACACCGGTCCAGGCGTCCTCCTCGACGCAGTCGGGGAACCCGGTCAGGAGCGCGCCAAGGCGGCTGACCATCTCGCGCGGTACGGGTGGGCGTTCCGGCATGCCCGCAATGTGCCACACACCACCGACAGGTCACCCCGGCTCGCCAGGAACGGCCGACCGTGCCGAGCTGGCGCCAGGTCCCGACGTCCCGCGTCCTGCGTCTCAGCTCCAACGACGAACGATCGAGGTCATCGGCCGACCCGGTCATGGCCCGGGCGATCTGATCACCGGCGCAACAACGAAGATAATCAACGCTGTTGACGAGCAGACATCCGTCAGTTTGATCTTGAAGATCAGAATCGGTACATCACCGGGGGCCGGGGGTCATCGACGACCCCGGCGACGATGGCGGCAAGATCCACTATTGGCTGTCGTGACGTGGGCGACGGTCCCGTCGGCGGGTGCTGGCTGGATCGGCATTTCCCCGGGGCTCGCGCCGCGGGACGGGGCGAGCCGGCGGCGTGGCCGGTTGGACTTTCTCGGGTGAGGCTCGGAGGGTGGGCCCGGCCGGTGGGCCGCGACAGGCCGGCCCCACTCCCCTCTACTTGACATAATGTTCCTTATCGGCGCTTGGGGGAGTGGGGGGGAACTGCTGGTGCCAGCGGGTTTTCTGCCTCTCCGACACCCGGCGGCGAGGTCTTCCACTGGTTGCCGCTGTTGGTGCCGCGTTTCATGATCTGGTGGAATTTTGGGGCCGCGGCTCGGACGATCCCACCAGATCATGAACGGCTTGTGGGTTCGGGGCCGAGGTGCGCTGAGTTTGGTCCCTGAGCGCGGACACCTCGCCTGAGGTCAGGCGGTCAGAGTGCTCACCTGCCAGCGGTTACCGGCACCGAGCTTGCCCTGGACCGGCCCGACGCGTCCCAATAGATGGCCCGGGCATCAGGGAGGATGTCGACCACACCTGTCGGAAATCCCTCCCCACATCCGCTGCCGTGGGGTTCGTTGAATGTGGCTTCGGGGTGTGTTCCGGGGTGACGCGTGGTCTGGTAGCTGTTGTCGGGCCGTGTGCTGGTTTTGGCACCGTGCCCACGCCCACGGGCAGCGTCGAGTCCCGATCGGGCGCGACGCGGTGCCTGGGAGACGCGCGTGCGTGGCGGTCGGATCTGGCGAGGGATGGAGCTGGTGCGGGTGTCCGGGTCTGGCGTCGAGGTGTTGCGGTATGCGGCGTTCACGTCGTCGCCGGAGGGTGGGAACCCGGCTGGGGTGGTGTTGGACGCGGCCGGGCTGTCCGACGGGGAGATGTTGCGGATCGCGGCGGAGGTGGGCTATTCGGAGACGGCGTTCCTGGTCGCGAGGGGCGGCGGCCGGTTCGACGTGCGGTATTTCAGCCCGCTGGTGGAGGTGCCGTTCTGCGGGCACGCGACGATCGCGTCGGCGGTGGCCTACGCGGATCGGCATGGGACAGGCGCGTTGGTGTTCGACACGGCGGCGGGGCCGGTGGAGGTCGGTACGGCCGTGACGGACGCGGGGGTGGTGGCGACGTTGACGAGCGTGCCGCCGCGGGTGGCGCCGGTGTCCGCCGGGGCGTTGTCGGAGCTGCTGGCGGCGCTGGGCTGGCGGCCGGAGGACCTCGATCCGGCCCTGCCGCCGCGGGTTGGCTATGCGGGGGCGTTTCATCCGATCGTGGCGGCGGGTTCGCGGGCGCGGCTGGCGGCGTTGGACTACGACTTCGACCGGCTGGCGGCGCTGATGGCGTCGGAGGGCTGGACGACGGTGCAGCTTGTGTGGCGGGCGGACGCGGCGACGTTCCATGCCCGTGACCCGTTCCCGCCTGGTGGGGTGGTCGAGGATCCGGCGACGGGTGCCGCGGCGGCGGCGTTGGGTGGCTACCTGCGCGAGTTGGAGCTGGTGGTGACGCCGGCGCGGCTGACGGTCCACCAGGGGCAGGACATGGGGCGTCCGGGTGTCCTGACGGTGGATGTTCCGGCGGCCGGTGGTGTGTCGGTCTCGGGGCCGGCTGTGGTGTTGGGCGGGTAGTTCGCCGGTGGACCCGTGGCGGACGGGTCTCGGACTGGCCTGTGCTGGGCGCTGCGTGGGATGGCGCGCGTGGGCTCGGGTGACGTGGTTGTGGCGTTGCCCGGGCGGGGCCCGTCAGGGGCTGGCGGTGGCGGCACGCAGTTCGGCGGTCCGGCTTTTGATACTCCCCCGGCGGGTTTGGGACTCGCCGGGGAGCGCCGGGTGCCGGGTTCGGACGGGGTCGCGGGTGGCTGTGGGGTCAGCGAATGCCGTGGATGGCGGTGGCCGAGGGTGGTGTGGGGATGCCGGGGCGCAGGTCGGGGGCGTCGAGGACGGTGAGGGGTGGGGTGCCGAGGCGGACCTGGCCGGCCCAGGCGGGTCCGGCCACGTCGTCGGCGGGGTCGTGGGGCCAGTCGTCGAGGACGCGTATCGACCACTGCCGGATCGGCATCGCGAGGAGCAGGGTGGCGGCGAGTTCTCTGGCGGTGGGGCGGCGCAGTTCGGCGACGCGGCCGGGGGCGATCCGGTCGGTGAGGATGTCGAGGGCGGTCTCCTTGTCGGTGCCGGTGAGCGGGGTGAAGGTGCCGAACAGGACGGCGCTGCGGTAGAGGAGCGCCGACTCGAAGGCGGAGCGGGCGATGAGGACGCCGTCGATGGCGGCGATGGAGACCGACACCGGCTGGCCGGTGGCGATGGCGCGCAGCCAGCGGGACCCGGTGGAGCCGTGGATGAGGAGCTGGTCGTCCCAGCGGACGACGGCGGTCGGCAGGACGACGGGGTGATCGTCGTCGACGAAACCGACGTGGCCTAGAACGGTGGAGGCGAGCAGCCGGTCGAGGTCGGCTCGGTTGTGGGACATCAGCTCGGGCAGGCGGGTGGCCTCGGTCCGTGGCATGGCGGCCACTGTATGGACCGGTCCCCCGGCGGGATGGCCGCCTTGTCCGGGGAACCGGTTCCTGGGGGCGGGCCGTGGTCAGTTGGCGGCGGTGTGGTGGCGGGGGGAGTCGTCTCCGCCGTCCTGGTCGGTGTGCTCGCTGTCGGGGGCGGCGGGGTGAGCGAGGTCGGTCTCGTCCTCGTCGTCGAGGGCGGCGAAGGGGTCGAGGGGGTAGTAGAGGATCGGCTGGGTGTCGTGGGGCAGGACCCAGCCGGGTTCCCAGGGGAAGTGGCCGGCGGGGTCGCACCAGACGATCTGCAGGGCGTCGACGGGTGGGCCGTCGGGGGTCTGGTAGCGGCGGTTGGCGAAGGTGAGGAGGTCGGCGGAGGTTCCTGGGTCGACGTCGAGGAGGGCGAGGCGTGGCCAGCCGGGGAAGTCGGCGCACTGGTGGCGGGCGGTGAGGCGGGCGCCGGCGCGGACCTGCTCGCCGAGGGTGTTGAGGAGGTGGGCGGCGGGCTGGGTGCGTAGGCCTACGACGACGAGTTCGGGGTGGTCGTATGCGGTCAGGCCGATGGTGTAGACGTGGCGCGGCAGGCAGGGGTCGCCGCCGACGCCCTGGAGTGCCCAGCCCTGCTCGGTGATGGTGGCGTCGAGGAGGGCGGTGTAGCGCTGTTCGAACTGGTCGCAGAGGCGGTCCAGTTCGTGTTCGGTGTCGATGAGCCGGTTGGGCCCGCCGGTCGGGGTGGTGATGTGGGTCCTGGTGCCGTGGGTGTGGCCGGTGGTGGCGCTGGTGATGGTGAGGGTGCGGCGCGGGCGGGTCCGGGGGCCGCGGTGCTTGCTCATTGGCGTCTCCCGCTGTGCGGTGGAACGCCCCCTGCGTCGCGGCTCCGGGTTCCTGGGAGCCGTGTGGTTGGTCGGTGCGCCTGTGGTCCTCCGGTGGGTCACGCTACGGACTGGCGTGGATGTGCGCTGGTGCCGGCGAGTTCCGCTGTGGATGTCGGCGGGCCGTCCACAGATCCGGGTGCTGGTGGCGAAGGGCCCGACGCAGGGCCGGGGTTGGTGTAGGTGCTGCTCACCGGCGGCGGCTCGCGGTGGGCATGTCCGGCGGGTCCGGTCCGGTCCGGGCCGTCGACGGCGGGGGCGGAGCCGGCGGGGTCGGATGTGCCGGGTCGGGTGGGTTGGCGGCCCCGAGGCGGGGCCGCCGGGGTGTGGCCGGTCCTGGGGGCCGGCGTGGCGGGCGGCTGGGCTCAGGTGGTGTTGGTGTCGAGGTCGAGCGCGAGGCTGTTCATGCAGTAGCGCTGGCCGGTGGGGGCGGGGCCGTCGTCGAACAGGTGGCCGAGGTGGGAGCCGCAGCGGCCGCAGCGGACCTCGGTGCGGGTCATGCCGTGAGAGTGGTCCTCGATGTACTCGACGGCGCCCTCGGTGATCGGCTGGTAGAAGCTGGGCCAGCCGCTGCCGGAGTCGTACTTGGTGTCGGAGGCGAACAGCGGGTTGCCGCAGCCACCGCACATGTAGGTGCCGGTCTCCTTGGAGTAGGTGTAGGCGCCGGTGAAGGGCCGCTCGGTGGCGGCCTGGCGCAGGATGGCGTAGCGGGACGGGTCGAGCAGGGCGCGCCACTCGGTGTCGTCGCGCACGACCTTCTCGTCGGCGGCGCGCGGGGTGCTGCTCTGGCTGTCGGTCATGGTGCTCCTGTCGGTGGACGACGACGCGTCGCTGGGACGGTTTGCCGTTTGCCGCTGCCTCGCCGGTCGTGGGTGCCCGCGGCGGTGGTGCGTCGGCGCTGTGCGCCGTTGCGGCGGCTTCTCCATCGGTGGTTGGCGGGTGGTCGCTGACGGTCGCGGGTGTCCTGATGGGACTGGTCCAGTGGGTGCCTGGTGGGGTCGTCGATCGTCACATGGTGCAGCGGTCCGGCTGGTGTGGGCATTCCCCGTGGGGCCGGCTGGCCGCCGCGGGGGTGCGGTGTCGCCAGGACGGCGGCATGGGTCAGTGGTAGCACGCAGGACGGAGGGCGCCGGGTTCCCTACGATCGCCGCAGGTGTGGCCGTATGACGCGGTTCGCGGGGATGGGGCCGGTTCGCGGCCAGGGGGGTTGAGGTTCGCCGGTGGTGTCGACTCTGCCGCTGGACGAGGACGACCCGACGTCGGTCGGCCCGTATGACCTGCTGGGTCGGCTGGGTGATGGCGGGATGGGCAGTGTGTACCTGGCGCGCCGCCGCGTGGCCGACGGTTCCGGCGAGGCCAGCGGGGCGGGAGGTGACGCGGGTCCGCTGGTGGCGCTGAAGGTGATCCGGCCGGATCTGGCGCGCATTCCCGAGTTCCGGGAGCGGTTCCTGCGGGAGGCACGGTCGGCGCAGCGGGTGGCGCGGTTCTGCACGGCCGAGGTGATCGACGTCAGTACGGTCGGGCGGCGGCCGTACCTGGTGACGGAGTTCATCGACGGGCCGACGCTGTTCGCCGCTGTCCGGGCGGGTGGGCCGTTGCCACCGGCGGAGCTGGAGCGTCTCGCGGTCGCGGTCGCGTCGGCGCTGACCGCGATTCACGCGGCCGGGATCGTGCACCGTGATCTGAAGCCGGGGAACATCCTGCTGTCCGGGACGGGTGCCCGGGTGATCGATTTCGGGATCTCCCGGGCGTTGGACGTCACCGCGACGCTGACGCACGGCAGTATCGGCACGCCGGGGTTCATGGCGCCGGAGCAGGCGCTGGGCCGGCCGGTGTCGGAGGCGGCCGATGTGTACGCCTGGGGCGCGGTGGTGCTGTTCGCGGCGTCGGGCCGGCCGCCGTTCGAGGGTGACTCGACGCCGGTGGTCCTGCGCCGGGTGGTCGACGAGGCGCCGGACCTGTCCTCGGTGCATGGGGCGCTGCGTCCGTTGGTCGCCCGGGCGATGTCGAAGGATCCGGCGTATCGGCCGGCCGCCGACGAGTTGCTGCTGTTGCTGCATCGGCTCGCGGCCCGCCCGCCGCGGCCGGCGGCGGCCGGGCCGACGCTTCCGGATGCGGGTGCCCGGTTGACCCCGCCGCCGACCCCGCCTCCCCCGATGCCGGCCGGGTCGGTCGGCGGGGACGGTGACGCGGATGGCGCGGGTGTGCCCGTCACCTCCGTCGTGACCGGCCCCGCCGGGCCGCCTCGGGCAACGATGGGTGCGGCGCCGGATCCGGATGCGGTGACCCGGCGGGCGCCCTGGCAGGGCGAGTCAGGGCCGTTTGTCCCGCCGCCGGGTGGGGTGGCTGGTGGGGTGCCGGCCGCGGGCAACGCGCCGCGACGGCGCGGCCGGCGGCGTCTGGCGCTCGTCGCCGCGCCCGCGGCCGTCGTCCTGGCGGGTGTCGTCACCGCCGTTGTCCTCACGGCGCGTGACGGTGGTGGCGACCAGGGCTCGGATGGGGCCGGGCAGGTTGTCTGCGAGCCGCCGGCCGGGGGGCGGGTGCTCGAGCAGTCCGGGGTGGCGTCCTCTGGTTCGGGCAACGTGCACGCGGTGGCGTTCTCCCCCGACGGGCGGACGCTGGCGGTCGGTGGTGACGACCAGGCTGTCCGGCTGTGGGACGTGTCGGAAGCGGCGCGGCCGTCGCGGGTCGGTGGGACGTTCGCGACGACCGGCATCATTGAGGCGTTGGCGTTCTCCCCGGACGGCGGGGTGCTGGCGACCAGTGGGTTCGACGCGGCGATCCGCCTGTGGGACGTGACGGACCGGGCACGTCCGCGGGAGGTGGGTGAGCCGCTGACGGGGCAGGCCGGGCCGGTCGGGGCGGTGGTGTTCTCGGCGGACGGTCGGCTGCTGGCCAGCAGCGGCTTCTATGACGCGGCCCGGCTGTGGGACGTGTCCGACCCGGCCCATGGCCGGCTGGCCGCCCGGCTGCCGGTCGGTGACACGAACCTGGTTGCCCTCGAGGGCGGCCGGCTGGCGACCGCGGGCGTCGGCGCGGGGCTGTGGGATGTGTCCGACCCGGCGCGGCCGCGTCCGGTCGCCACGTTGGCCGAGGGCGTTCAGATGGTGGCGGTGGCGCTCTCCGCCGACGGCGGCCTGCTGGCGACGACCACCAACAGCCTCGGCGGCCATGATCGTACCCGGCTGTGGGATGTGTCCGACCCGGCGCATCCGACGAGCGTGCCGGTCGCGGACGGGGCATATCGGATGGTGTTCTCCCCTGACGGCGACATGTTCGCGGCCGCGGGCTGTTGGGGTGTCGGTGTGTGGGATGTGACGGATCCGGCGCGGCCGGTGTTGACCGCGCGCCACGTGGCGGGCCCTGAGGGCGGGGCGGCGAGCCTGGCCCTGTCGCCGGATGGCCGGCTGCTGGCTACCGGAAACGGCGACGGCACCGCCCGGCTGTGGTCGGTTCCGTGACCGGGGGCCCGCGGGTGGACTTCAGTCTGTGTCTGTGTCTGTGTCCGGGTCGGTCGGGCCGGCGGCGGCGGGGCGGGTGAGGGCTGGGGCGGCCCAGGCGACCGCGCCGGCGCCGAGCAGGGCGGCGAGGGCGCCGGCGGCCGGGGAGATCTGCCGGCGGGCGGCGGCGGTGGACAGCACGGTGGCGTCGACGGCGTCGGTGAGGATGCCGGCCCAGACCCAGCCGTCGGTGGGGTGGCGGCGGGCGAGGGCGTGCAGGAGGCCGGTGCCGAGGGCGAGGTCGCGGCCGCCGAGGAGGCGGGCGGCCCAGGCGGTGTTCTCGGCGGTGACGCGGTCGACGCCGGTGGCGCGCAGGGCGGTGACGGGGCGGGTGAGCGCGGCGGCGCCGATGGCGCAGCGGCCGAGGGCGAGCAGGCCGAGATGCGTGCGGCCGCCGGCTTGCGGTGTGATGGATGTGAGCGTGCGGACACGTAGTGTGGCCACGGTCTCGTTACCGACCCTTCCGTTGTGGGAACGTCTCGGCTGGCTCCGACGTTCGGAGAACAGAGACACCGGTTATCAACGGCTCGGAGGGGTTCTATGGGCGAGCGCGTTCTGCGGGGCAGCCGTCTCGGCGCGGTGTCCTACGAGACCGACCGCAGCACGGAGCTTGCTCCGCGGCAGACCGCGTCGTACGACTGTCCGAACGGCCACCAGTTCACCATGCCGTTCGCCGCTGAGGCTGAGGTGCCCTCGGTCTGGGAGTGCCGGGTGTGCGGCGAGGCGTCGGTGATCGTGGACGGGGAGCGGCCGGAGCCGAAGAAGGCCAAGCCGCCGCGTACCCACTGGGACATGCTGATGGAGCGGCGGACGACGGCGGATCTGGAGGAGGTTCTGGCGGAGCGTCTGGCCGTCCTGCGTGGGGACAGCCGCCAGGCCAGCTGACGGGTAGCGGGCCTGGCGTGGTCGCCGCCCCTTCGGGTGGTGTCCCGGCGGGCCTGGGTCAGTTGTTCTGCTCCGGGGGTGACCCTCGGAGCCTGTCGGCCGGGCGCGGCCCGGCGGAGGCCGACGGAGCGAGCGAAGAGCACGGAGAAGCGGAAGCGGCGGAAGTGTTGCCGCGGACGCGGCAAAAGGGGCGTGGCGCCGAGGCCACGCCCCTTTTGCCTGTCCTCCGGGCCGGGTTCCCGGTCGGGGGTCGCCTGGCCATGGGTCAGGGCTCGTCGGAGGTGCGCTGGTGGGCGGGCGCCGGCGGGTTGACGGTGGTGGTGCCGGCGGAGCTGGGTGACGTCGCCGTGCTGGCGGACGGACTGGTGGTGGCGATCGTGGGCTTGGTGGGCTGTGTGGGCGCGCCGGCGGTGGCGGTGGCCGTGACGAGGGCGGGCTCGGTGGAGGGCGCGGGGACGCTGACCGGTGTGGTGGGCAGCGGGCGGGGCGCCGGGCCGCTGCGGCCGGAGGTGAGTGCCCACAGGGCGGTGCGCCAGAAGGCCTCGATGATGATGGAACGGCTCATCTTGGACGCGCCGCGTTCGCGTTCGACGAAGGTGATGGGTACCTCGGCGACGCGGAAACCGGCGCGCCACGCGGTCCAGGCCAGGTCGACCTGGAAGCAGTAGCCCTGGGACTGGATCGCGTCGAGGTCGCGGGCCCGCAGCACGTCGGCCCGGTAGGCGCGGTAGCCGGCGGTGGCGTCACGCAGCGGTATGCCGAGGGCGGCGCGGACGTAAAGGTTCGCGCCGCGGGACAGGATGAGCCGGCTGCGTGGCCAGTTGCGGACCTGCCCGTCGCGGACCCAGCGGGAGCCGATGACCAGGTCGGCGGTGTTCAGCCGGGCCAGCAGGCGGGCGAGCTCCTCGGGCTGGTGGGAACCGTCGGCGTCCATCTCGACGATGACGTCGTAGCCGTGGCGCAGGGCCCAGGAGAAGCCGGCGATGTAGGCGGAGCCGAGACCGGACTTGCCGGCGCGGTGCAGGACGTGGATCTGGGGGTCCTCGCGGGCCAGCTCGTCGGCGATCTGACCGGTGCCGTCGGGGCTGTTGTCGTCGATGACGAGCAGGTCGACGGCCGGGTTCGCCTCGCGGAGCCGGTGGGCCGTGCGGGTGAGGTTCTCCCGTTCGTTGTACGTCGGCATGCAGACGACTACCCGGTGGGCGTCCACGCCGCTCCTTTCTGGTCCACGGCCGTCGGGCCGGTGGCCTGCCCGCGGGGCGGGGGTGTCCCGCGGGGTGGCGTCAGGGCCGGGGTGCCCGGCGCCGGACGGGGTGGGACCGGCTGGCCGTGGGCGCCGGCGCCTAGAGGGCCAAAGGAGGTGCGAAGATGTTCCTCCTTCGCGCCTCCGGCGGCCTCTGTCCCCGGAATTACTAGTGGCGATCCCAGCCATAATGGCCGCCGCCGCGAGGGCGCTCGCGACCGCCTCCGGGATGGCGCCTACCCGGTCGGCCAGAGTGCGGCCGGTGCGCAGTGGCAGCTCGGCGGACAGTATGCCCGGTTCGTACAGGCCGGTCTGGGCGAGGATGGTGCCGTCGGGGGTGATGATGGCGCTTTGTCCGCTGGTGGAGACCTGGATGGTGGCGCGGCCGTGTTCGACGGCGCGGATCCGGGTCATCGCGAGCTGCTGTTGGCTTTCGCCCTTGCGGCCGAAGGATGCGTTGTTCGTCTGGACGACGATCAGGCGGGCGCCCTGGTCGACGGAGTCGCGGACGTTGCCGTCGTAGGCGACCTCGAAGCAGATGACGTCGCCGATGGTGGTGCCGGCGGCGGGCAGGACGGCGGGGCCGGTGCCGTGGACGAAGTCGTTGGGCATCTCGGTCGCGAACCGGGTGATGACCTTCTGCAGGAGGGCGCGGCCGGGGAGGTACTCGGCGAACGGGACGGGTCGGTGCTTGACGTAGAGCTGGCCGGCCCAGCCGTCGGCGGTCCAGACGAGGCCGGCGTTGCGGACGTGGCCGGCGCCGGGGCCGTCGAGGACGGCGCCGAGCAGGATCGGGGTGCCGACGGCGCGGGCGGCCTCGTCGAGCAGCGCCGCGGCGCGGGGGTCGGCGAACGGGTCGACGTCGGAGGAGTTCTCCGGCCAGACGACCAGGTCGGGTCTGGGGGTGCGGCCGGCGTCGACGTCGGCGGTGAGGCGCAGCGTCTCGTCGACGTGGTTGCGGGTGACCTGGAACTTCTCGCCGAGGGCGTCGAGGCCGCCGGGTTCGGGGACGTCGCCCTGGATCGCGGCGACGCGCAGGGTGCCGTCCTGGGCCGCGGTGGGCAGCGGGACGGCGAGGCCGACGGCGGCGAGCGCGGCGATGCCGGCGGCGGGCAGCGCGGCGCCGAGGGCGAGCACCCGCGCCCGCCCGTGCCGGCCGGTGCGGGTGTCGCCGTCGCCGGACCGCTGGGCGGGCACGGCGGCCGGGCCGGTGGGGCTGGTGGCTGGCCCGGGGGGTGCGGTGACGTCGGGGACGCCGAGGCGGGTGGCCAGCGCGGCGCGGCCGGTCGTGGCGAGGGTGTGCAGGGCGAGGGCGAGCAGCGCGCCGGTGGCGGCGACGGCGAACGTCATCGCCGGGGTGCCGGCGACGGCGGCGAGCGGCGTGTAGGGGCCGTCGGGCTGGCTGAACGCGAGCCGGCCCCAGGGGAAGCCCCCGAAGGGGGCGCGGCCGCGTACCGCCTCCTGGGCGACCCAGACGCAGGCGACGGCGGCCCAGGCGTAGCTGGCGCGCAGCCGCAGGGCGAGCACGGTCGCGGGGCCGGCGAGGGCGAGGATCGCGGCCTCGCCGATGGCGAGGGCGACCAGGGCGTCCTCGCCGACGAACGAGACGAACCGCAGCAGCGGCAGGAAGAAGCCCAGGCCGAACAGGAACGCGACCCGGTAGGCGGACCACAGCCGCCGGCCGCGTACCAGCAGGGTGAAGGCGGCGACGGCGACGGGGGCGAGTGGCCAGGCCCCTACCGGGGGGAACGCCAGGTAGAGGGCGACACCGGCGGCGAGCGCGGCCACGGCGCGGGTGAGCGTCGCGGGCCTGGGCGGCCGGAGGCGTCGCCGCCGGGGCCGGGCGGTGTCGGTGGCGACGCCGGGTACCGTGCCCTCGGTCGCGGGTCCGCCGGGGCGGGACTCGACCGAGGGCGGCGGGCCGGTGCGCGCGGAGGCGGCGGACGGCGGTGTCACGGTCCCAGTGTGCTGGACAGAACGGATCTGGTGGGCGGGAGTGCCCGTCCTGCCCGCGCCCGGGCCGGTTGCGGCCCGCTCCCCCGCTGTCCGGATCTGCCTGTCCCCGTGCCGTCCGGCCCTGCCCGGCCCCCTGGCGAGTACTCATCGTGGCGTTCGTAACGTTCTGTGACGTAGCTCTGTCCTCGTGGCTGCCGGGAGGGCGGCGCGGGCCGGGTCAGGGGATGGTCGGGCAGCGCAGCACGGAGGTCAGCGCGGCGCAGTAGCTCGCCGTCGTGATCTTCCAGTGGCCGTCGGCGAGGACGAGACGCAGCTCGACGGGTATGGTCCCGTGCCCCTGGCCGTCGGCGGTGGGCAGCTCGACTCTCGCCGTCACGGTGGCTTCCGTGGTGCCGAGGAACAGCGGGTCGGGTTCGTCGTCGTCGTCGAGCTCGCCGAGGCCGACGAACCGGACGGCGTGGATCCGCGCGCCGTGGCTCGCCAGCGCTTCGGTCAGCGCGGGCCGGGCCCGGTCGGGAGCGGTGAGGGCGGCGAGCATCCCGGCACCGGCGGGGCCGTCGAACGCGGCGTGCGCGGCCTGGCGGAACCCGGCGAGGGCTGAGGCCCGCTGCGCTGGCGCGACGGCTGGCTGGGGGCCGACGGTGGCGGCGGCCCCGATCCGCCCGACCGTGTCCGCGTCCGGACCGGTGACGATCACCCCGGCAGGGGCTCCTGGGACGTGGACGTACAGGGCGTACGACACGGGTGGGATGTCACCGGCCGAGGGGCCGGCCGGCCGGGCGTCCCGGCGGATGAGCACCGTGGACCGGGCGGGTAGGCCGGGCGCATAGACCTCGGTGGCCGACCAGTCGGGGGAGAACCTCTGGTGGCGGTCCCACTGGCGGCGCAGTTCGATGCCCGGGTCGGGGGAAGCACCGGTGAGCGGATCGGGCTGTACGCGCAGCACGGCGACGGTGTAGGCGGTGGCGGGGCTGGGCGGGTCGCCGCCGGCCAGCGCCTGGTTGACCTCGGCGACGGGGGCGAGTTTCAGCTCCTGCTGGACCGTCGGTCCTGGCCGGGCGACGCCGACGGGCGCGTTGACGTTGGATGTGGGGCCCAGGGCGGTGACGGTGTCGTCGTAGCGGGCGACGCCCGGGGGCAGCCAGCCGAACGTCACGCCGTACACGTCGATGTGGGTCTCGGGCCGGGTGTGCGCGGGGACGACCGCCGGGGCGGCGTGGCGGGTCGTGCCGGTCAGGACGGTGACGCCGCCGGTGACGAGCGCGACGGCGGCGGCCACGGCGATGGCGGCGGTCACGGCCCGGCGCTGGTGGCGGCGCCGCGTGATGATGGCGGCGCCGGTCGGCGCGGGGGGCAGGATGCCGGCCGCGGCGGCGTCGAACTCGACGCGCAGGCGGCGTTCGAACCCGGCCAGCTCCGCCGGCCCCGGCCTGGCGTCGTGGCCGGCCGGTTCGGGCGCCCTCATGCGGTCGCTCCCTTCGGGGACGGGGACAGCGGGGGCAGAGCGGGAGCGCCAGGGCCCAGGAGCGCGCGCAGGCGCAGCAGGCCGCGGGCGGTGTGGGTCTTGACGCTGCTGGGCGCGCAGCCGAGTTCGGCCGCGATCTGGGCCTCGGGCAGGTCCCCGAAGTAGCGCAACACGATCACTGCCCGCTGCCGGGCTGTCAGCTGGCGCAGCGCGGCGAGCAGGTCGTGGCGGTCGGTGGCCTGGGCCGCCTCGTCAGCGGGCCCGGCGGGGTCGTCGACGTCGGGGTCGTCCCAGTCGACGAGGTTCTCCCGGGCGGTCAGCCGGCGCCGCGCCCGGCTGACCGCGCCGTTGGCCAGCGACCGGCGCAGGTAGCTGTCGGGGTCGTCGATGTGCCGCCAGCGCCGGTAGACGCGCAGCAGGACGTCCTGCAGCAGGTCCTCGCCCGCCTGCCGGTCGCCGGTGAGGAAGACGGCGGTGCGCAGCAGGGTCATGCCGCGGTCGGCCACGTAGTCCTCGAACGACCGGTCGTCGCGGCGCGGCGCCGCGCCACCGTCCGGCATGGTGTCCCCTTCCGCCGTCTGGGTCCGTCCTCATGACGCGGCGGCGGCCCGTCCGGGGCGACGGCCACATTCACAACATTGGACCAACCGGCCCGCGTCGGCCGGCGAGGTGGGGACGGGCTCGGGGCGGGGCTGGCCGTGACGGCGGTCAGGTGCCGGCGTCGAAGAGGACGTCGCCAGCCAGGACGGTGCGGGCGCAGGCCGGGTCCGCACCGGTCAGGTCGGGCAGCGGTGGCCGGGACAGCCCGGCCGCCGGGTCGAGGCCGGCGGGCAGGCGCCAGACGGCGAGGGTGGCGGGGTGGCCGGGGGCGAGGGTCCCGGAGCCGTCGGCGTCGGCACGGGCGGCGTGCCAGCCGCCGTGGGTGGCCGCCCGCAGCGCGGTGGCGAGGTCGAGGCGGGCGGTCGGGGTGTGGTGGCCGGTGGCGGCGCGCACGGCACCCCACGGGTCGAGCGGGGTGACCGGGGCGTCGGACGACAGGGCCAGGCCGACGCCGGCGGCGGCGAGCGCGGCGAACGGATTCATCGCGCCGGCCCGCCGCGCGCCGAGCCTGGTGGCGTACATGCCGTCCGGGCCACCCCAGGCGGCGTCGAACGCGGGCTGGACGACGGCGACGGCAACGGTGCGGGCGAGCCGGGTGATCTGGTCGGGGTGGGCGAGTTCACAGTGCTCGACCCGGGGCCGGCTGGCCGCGACCCGGCTGGCGCCGACGGTCCGGACGGCGGCGTCGAGACCGTCGAGGACGACGTCGAGCGCGGCGTCGCCGATCGCGTGGAAACCGGGCTGGCGGCCGGTCGCGACCGCGGCGAGCACGGTGTCGCGGACGGCGGCCGCGTCCAGCATCGGTGCGGGGCGATGGCCGGGGCGGTCGGCGTAGGGGGCGCGCAGCGCGGCGGTGTGGGAGCCGAGCGACCCGTCGACGAACAGGTCACCGCCGAGGCCGACGGCGAGCCGGCCGTCGGGGTCGAGGTCGGCGAGGACGGCCGCCTCCCCCGCCCAGTAACCGTGGATGGCGGGGCCGGGCTCGGCGGCGGCGTGGGCGAGCAGGGCGGCGAGGTCCTCGGCGCTGGACACGTCGGGGCCGGCCATCTCGTGCAGCGCCGCGATCCCAAGGCGAGCGGCGGTGGCGCGCAGCCGCCGCCAGGCGCCTGCGCGCTGGGAGGGGCTGATGGTGGCGTAGGCGTGGACACGGGCGGCGTGGTGGGCGTCGCCCGCGACGAGGCCGTCGCCGAGCCAGCCGGGAAGGCCCGCGGCGCCGGACGCGGCGGCGAGGGTGGTGGAGACGGCGGCGGTGTGGCCGTCGACGCGGGCGAGGTAGACGAGCCGGCCGGGTGCGGCCCGGTCGAGTTCGGCGGCGGCCGGGGCGCGCCGCCCGGGCCAGCGGGTCTCGTCCCAGCCGGTACCGAGCAGAGCCGTGCCCGGGTCGGCGCGGGCCGCGGCGGCGACCGTGTCGAGCGCCGCCGCCAGGGTGGGCGCGGCGGCGAGGTCCAGGCCACCGAGGGCGAGCCCGGTGGCGGTGGCGTGCAGGTGGGCGTCGACGAACGCGGGGGTGACCAGCGCACCGTCCAGGTCGACGACCGCGTCGACGCCGCTGCCGGGCCCCGGCGCCCCGATCTCGTCGAGGTCGGCGCCGACCCAGGCGACGGTGTCGCCGACGGTCAGCAGCGCCGTCGCGCCCGGGTACGCCGGGCTGTGCACGTGGCCGCCGCGGTAGAGCACCGCCTGGTCCCGGCGGCCTTCGGCGCCGGCGGACCGGGGCGACATCCGGGTGCGCACCTGCCCAAGTCTGCCTGCCGCCCTCCGCGGCCTGGAAAAGCCCACCAGATCATGAACCTGGGCGGTCCGAGGCTTCGCCGTGGCAGTGCCGTTCCCTGAGAGACCGCGGCGTATGCCTCGGTGTGTCCACCGCGGCGGGTTCGGCGGCGTCTGTGGGAGGGACGGGACGGCGAAAGGGGACGTACATGCCGGACGGTGGCGCACTGTCGCGCCGCGATGACCGGTCGTTCGAGCAGTTCGTCGCTGACCGCGGGACGGCGCTGCTGCGCACCGCGGTGTTCCTCACCGGTGACCGCCAGGCGGGCGAGGACCTGCTGCAGGACGTCCTGTTGCGGGCCTACCGGCGCTGGGACGACATCGACGAGCCGGAGAGCTACCTGCGCCGCGCCCTGGTGAACGCCTCGACGAGCCGCCTGCGGTGGCGGCGCAGGGCCCGGGAGGACCTCGTCGACTGGTCTGCCGAAGGCGGCCTGGACCGGGGCGGCGGAGTGGATGTGGCCAGGGCGGTGGGTGACCGCCAGGACCTGCTCGGGGCGCTGCGGCGGCTGCCATCCCGGCAGCGGGCGGTGATCGTGCTGCGGTACTTCGACGACCTGTCCGAGGCGCAGATCGCCGCCGAGCTCGGCTGTGGCCAGGGCAGCGTGAAGACGCACGCGTCCCGGGGGCTTTCCCGCCTGCGTGAGCTGCTCGGCCCGGGGGCCGCGGCCACGCCGCCCCAGCCCCCCGCGGCGCCCTCCGAAGGGCCGTCTGCGCGGCATGTCCTGCCCGGGGCCGAGGGGCCCGCGTCGGTGAAGGAGGTGTCCCTGTGAGCGGGACGGACAGGCTGGCGGTCTCGGCCGAGACCGCGGCGGTGACCGACTTCGAGCGCGACCTGCGCGCCGCGTTCACCGAGGCCGCCGGCGACGTCTGCCTGCCGGCGACCGCCGCGGCGGAGGTCATGTCGCGCGGCGCGCGGTCTGGGCGGTGGGAGCCGCGGCGACGCCGGCTGCTGGTCGCGGTCGCCGCCGCGGTGGCGGTGGCGCTGGTCGCCGCCGGTGCGGCGGTCCTCCCCCAGGTGCTGCGCGACGACGACAGGGCGTCGGTGGTACCGGCGGGCGGGGCGTCCGGTCCGCGGCCTGCCGTGTACGGAGTGTCCCTGGGGTGGCTGCCGGACGGCATGATCTGGCAGCGCGGCGACTACTCCCGCATCTCGCTGGATGATTCGGACGACTACCGGTTGGCGTACCAGGCCATGTTCGCCTCGGCCCGGCCCAGCGGGGGGCCGACGCCGGATCCGCACGGGACCGTCACGGTGACGGTCACGCGTTCCGGAGGCAATGCCGGGGCGGTACGGAGCCTGGACGACTGGCGTCGGCCGATGGACGTCGCCGCGTCGCCACCGGTGCTGACGCCCACGACGGTGAGCGGCCACCCCGCGGTGCTGGCCGCGTACTCGAAGATCGGCTGGTACCTCGTGTACTGGGTGGTCGATGAACCGGGCGGCGCCCAGGTCGGGGTCGAGGTCCTGGGAGCGGACCGGGAGGCGGTGCTGCGGATCGCACGCGCGGCGGTGCCCGGTCCACCGCCGACGCCGGTGGACCGGGCAGGAGCCATCCACCAGATACACGCGGCGGCGCTGGCCGCACTCGATGGCTCGTCCGGGACCGAGATGCTGGCCGCCGTGGCCGACGGGGCACGGATGCGCCCGGCGCTGGACAAAGCGCTGCGGGTGAACCCGGTTGGCCTGCGGGGCCTGCGGCCCGTCGGATTCCACGATGCCGACGTGGTGTTTCTCAGCGCCACCGAGGCGGTGGTGGCGCCGCAGGTCTTCGTCATTGCCGGCGGACCGGCTCCGCGGGTCGGCCCGACGTGGTTCGTCGACACCGCCGACGGCTGGAAGCTCACCGCCGACAGCTACTGCGGCGTGCTGACCTGGGTCGCGTCCGCGGCGTGCGTCCCCGGCTGACACTGTGGCCGTCCGCCGTTGCCGGGCCGGCGGGGGGCGCGCGGGCGGTGGCCGTGCTGCCGCCCGGGAGAAACCATCTCATCGTGCGCCGGGCCGGCCGCGTCTGGACTGCGACGGAGCGGACACGGGTGAGGAGGCGAGGGTGCGTGCGGATGACGAGCGGGCTTTCGAGGAGTTCATGGCCAGGGCGGCCAACCGGCAGCTGCTGAGCGCGGTCCTGCTGACCGGAGGTGACTGGGCGGCGGCCGAGGACCTCGTCCAGGGGGCGTTCGAACAGATCTACCTGCGCTGGGGCAAGATCGGCGAGGGCCGTGAGGATGCCCACCTGCGCCGGGCGGTGGTCAACGGTGCCACCAGCCGCTGGCGGCGGCTGCGGGCCCGGGTCGGCGAGGTGCCGCTGGTCGTCGACGGTGAGTGGACCGCCGACGTCGCCGACACGGGCCCCGATCACGCCGACCGGATGACCCAGCGCGACAGCCTGATCAGCGTCCTGCGGACCTTGCCGCCCCGGCAGCGCGCCATCGTCGTCCTGCGCTACGTCGACGACCTACCCGAGGCGGACGTCGCCGCCGCCCTCGGCTGCTCCCTCGGCTCGGTACGCAGCCAGGCCTCTCGGGGCCTGGCGAGGCTGCGCGCGAGTGACCAGGGCCGGTACGGTCCGGCCCCGTCGGTGGTGGATCTGCCGGCGGCCGTCGGCGCCGTCAGAGCGCCGGGGAGCGGCCCTCGTAGGGGGTGGACAGGACGACGAGGGTGCGGGTGGACACGTTCGCGGCGGCGCGGACCTGCTGCAGGAGGGTCTCCAGGTCGGCGGGGGCCGCGACGCGGGCCTTGAGCAGGTAGCTCTCCTCGCCGGCGACGGAGTGACAGGCCTCGATCGCGGTGAGGTGGCGCAGCCGGTCGGGGGCGTCGTCGGGCTGCGACGGGTCGATCGGTTTGATCGAGATGAACGCGGTCAGGGGCAGGCCGACGAGCGCCGCGTCGACCTGCGCGGTGTAGGAGGTGATCACGCCGCGCTGTTCCAGGCGGCGGACGCGCTGGTGGACCGCGGACACGGACAGCCCGGTCCCCTTGGCGAGGTCGGTGAAGCTCATCCGCCCGTCGTCACACAGCAGCCGCACTATCTGGCGGTCGAGATCTTCCAGCACGAGGGGCAGCGTAGGGCCTGGCAGGGCGGAGCGTTCACCGGTGATCCGCCGGGTGCGGCGTGGCCGAGCGGGGCTCCGGTCTGTCGCGCCCGTGGCTGTCATGAAGCTGTCTCCGCTGATGGCACCAATGGGCTAGCGGGTGCTGCGGGCGGGTTCGTGGGGCGCCACCAGGAGCGACACGGTGGGCGGGGCATGGTAATGGGCCGAGTCGCGCCCGGCCTGGGTCGGTGCCTCGACGGGGGCGGTGGGGGCGGGACGGGCCAGTCGTCTGGGTGTGTGTCCGTCCCGGACGGGGCTGCCGGGTTGTCGGTGTTGTCGGTGGGCCGTGCCAGGGTGGGCGGTGTGGATGGGACAGAGCTGGGCGGCGGGCTGGCGCTGCTGGACACGCCGTCGCTGTACTTCCGGGCGTTCTACGGGGTGCCGCGGTCGGTGACGGCGCCGGACGGGACGCCGGTGAACGCGGTGCGGGGGCTGCTGGACGTGCTCGCCCGCCAGATCCTGGATCTTCGGCCGCGGCACCTGGTGTGCTGCTTCGACGCGGACTGGCGTCCGGCGTTCCGCGTCGAGCTGGTGGCGTCGTACAAGGCGCACCGGGTCGCCGAGGTGCTCACGCCGGCCGAGGTGCCCGCGTCAACGTCCGTCTCTCCCGTCCCGCCCGGCGACGGCGACGCGGCGACGGGCGCCGCGGGCGCGGGCGGTGAAGGTGGCGTGCAGGTCGAGGAGGTGCCCGACGAGCTGACGCCGCAGCTGCCGGTCATCGACGACATGCTCGACGCGTTCGGCATCGCCCGCGCGCAGGCCGCCGGGTTCGAGGCCGACGACGTCATCGGCACGCTCACGACCCGTTTCCCCTACGGCGACGGCGACGGCTGGGCCGTCCGCGACCCGGCACCCGGGCAGGGGCCGCCGACGGGGGGCTGGGCGGGGCCGGTGGACGTGCTGAGCGGCGACCGGGACCTGTTCCAGCTGATCCGCGACGACGTGCCCGTGCGGGTCCGCTACTCGGTGGAGAAGTTCGCGATCATCGACGAGGCGGCCGTGACCGCCCGCTACGGCGTGCCAGGCAGGGCCTACGGCGACTTCGCCGCGCTGCGCGGCGACCCGTCCGACGGGCTGCCCGGGGTGGCGGGGATCGGCGCGAAGACGGCGGCGGCGCTGCTGACCCGGTTCGGCTCGCTCACCGCCGCGCTGGACGCGCTGGACGCCGGCCAGCAGGACGGCTTCCCGGCCGGGGCACGGCGGCGGCTGGAGGTGGCCCGCGACTACCTGGACCGCGCCGAGGTCGTCGTGCGGGTCGTGCCGGACGTGCCGCTGCCGCCGCTGCGCACCGCCCTGCCCGCGGCCCCGGCCGACCCGGACCGGGTGCTGGCCCTCGCCGAGCGCTGGGGCCTCACCTCCGCGGCGACCCGGCTGGCCCGCGCCCTGGCGACCTCGGCCGCCGGCCGCTGACAGCGGCTGACGGCCCGCCGGCGGCTGGCGTCTCGGCGTGGCCCGCCGCTCACGCACGCCGCCCGGCCGGGCACCCGGCCCGCCGGGCTCGTGGCGCTGGGTACGGCCGGGCCGGGGTGGGCGGGAGATGTGGCCCACACCGGGGCAAGATGGGCCGGCCGTTGTGGGCGGGGTGGCGACGTTCGGCCCGGTCGGGGCTGGCCTACCGGCCGGGCGGGCACCCGCGGTGGAGACTGCGGGTGCTGGGCATCGGGCCGGGCCGCCGCCCGGGCGGGGCTGGCGGCGCGGTAGCCGGGTGCCGGCGGCGCCGGGTCGGTGGGCCGGTAGTTTGACCAGTCATACTCCGGCTCGGGCAGCACGCGCACGCGAACGATTCGGCCAGGACACCGCCTGTGGGTCCATCGTCGCCTACCGTTGCCCAGCGGATGTCGGTGCGGTAGCGGAGGTGACGGGTGGGGCTGCGCGAGCGGCTCGCGGGTAGGCGCGTGTACATGACCGGGGTGACGGGATTCGTCGGTGAGGCGCTGTTGGAGCGCCTGCTGTCGGACTTCCCGGACACCCGGGTCGTCGCGCTGGTACGACCCCGCGGCGGGCAGGACGGGGCGTCGCGGCTGCGGCGCCAGCTGCGCAAGCCCGCGTTCAAGGCGCTGCGGGAGAAGGTGGGCGAGGGGGCTGTCGAGAAGCTGGCGGCCCGGGTGGAGGTCCTCGACGGGGACCTGGCGTCGATTCCGGACATCCCGGCCGACGTCGACCTGGTGATCCACTGCGCCGGTGAGGTGTCGTTCGACCCGCCGGTCGACGAGGGGTTCACGACGAACGTCGGCGGTGTGCAGGAGCTGCTGCGCGCGGCCCGTGCCGGGGGCGCGTCGCCGCACATCGTGCACGTGTCGACGGCGTACGTGGCCGGGCTGCGCTCGGGGCACATCGCCGAGGGGCGGCTCACGCACGACGTCGACTGGGAGGCGGAGAAGGCCGTCGCCGGCCGGGCCCGCCAGGCCGCGGAGGACGCGTCGCGCACGCCGGAGCACTCGGCGCGGTTCCTGGCGGAGGCGCAGGCCAAGCACCTGCGCGCCGGGGCGCAGTCCGTGTCCCGCGACGCCGAGGACCGCCGCCGCCAGTGGGTGCGCGACCGGCTGGTCCGCTCCGGGGCGGAGCGGGCGCAGGTGCTCGGCTGGACGGACTGCTACACGTTCACCAAGGCGCTCGCGGAGCGCTGCCTGGAGGACTCCCACGGCGACCTGCCGCTGACGATCGTCCGGCCGTCGATCATCGAGTCGGCGCTGGCGCGGCCGTACCCGGGGTGGATCGAGGGCTTCAAGATGGCGGAGCCGCTGATCCTCGCCTACGGCCGGGGCGAGTTCCCCGACTTCCCCGCGTCCCCGGACGCCACGATCGACATCATCCCGGTCGACCTGGTCGTCAACGCGATCATCGCCGCCGCCGCGCAGACGCCGCCGGCCGACGAGCCGGCGTACTACACGGTGTGCTCCGGGTTCCGTAACCCGCTGCTGTTCCGGGAGCTGTTCGAGCACGTCCACGAGTACTTCCAGGAGCATCCGCTGCCGAAGCGGGGCCGCGGGCCGATCGCGGTGCCGGAGTGGCCGTTCGCCGGGGCGCGGGCGGCGGAGGCGAAGCTTCGCAACGGCGAGCGGGTCGCGGCCGTCGCCGGCCGGGTGCTCGAGCATGTGCCGCGTTCGGAGAAGGTCCGCCGATGGGCGCAGGAGTTCGACCGGTTCGAGTCGCGGGTCGGGTTCCTGCGCCGCTACGCCGACATCTACCGGGCGTACACGAAGGCGGAGCTCGTCTACGTCGACGACGCGACGAAGGCGCTCTACGACGCGCTCGACGCCGCCGACCAGGCCGACTTCAACTTCGACCCGGCCTGCTACGACTGGTACCACTACCTGCAGGAGGTGCACTTCCCGGCGGTCACCGCGATCCTGCGCAGGCCGCGGGACCCGGCGCCGCCCAAGCGCAGCGGGGTGAACCTGCCGGCGAACCCGGACGCGCTGGCAGTGTTCGACCTCGACGGCACGCTGGTCACCTCGACGGTGATCGAGTCGTACCTGTGGCTGCGGCTCGCGGACGAGGCGCCGGCGGGCCGGGCGCGGGAGCTCGCGGGGCTCGCGGCCGTGCTGCCGCGCTACCTGCGGGCCGAGCGCACCGACCGGGGGCATCTGATCCGTTCGGTGTACGCCCGGTACAAGGGAGCTGACCCGGAGGAGCTGGCGAGGATCATCGACGAGGTCGCGGGTGACATCCTGCTGCGGCGGGTGAAGCCGGCGGCGATCCGCCGGGTGCGGGCGCACCGGCAGGCGGGGCACCGCACGGTGCTGCTCACCGGGTCGGTGGACTTCCTGGTCCGGCCGCTGGCACCGCTGTTCGACGAGGTCGTCGCCTCGAAGCTGACAGTCGGCGCGGACGGGCTGCTCACCGGGAAGCTGGCGTCGTCGCCGCTGGTCGGGGACGCCCGGGCGGCGTTCCTCGACCACTACGCGGGGCAGGTCGGCGCGGACCTGTCGTCGTCGTGGGCCTACGGGGACTCGCAGTCGGACATCCCGATGCTGCGGGCGGTCGGCAACCCGGTGGCGGTCAACCCGGACCTGTCGCTGTTCCGCACGGCGAAGGCGAACGGCTGGGCGGTCGAGGAGTGGCCGTCGACGGCCGGGGAGCCACGGGCGGTGGCCCCGTCGCGGCAGGAGCGGTCGCTGTTCCACGCGGCCCGCATCGCCGCCGCCACGCTCACCGGCGCGGGCACGGGCGCCGGCGTGGGACGGGATGGGGGTGCGCGGTGAGCCGCGGGCTGGAGCTGTACCGGTCGATGCCACGCTACGCCGCGGCCCGGGTGCTCTCGAGCAGGGTGCCGTCGCTCGCGGGGGCGGCGGCGACGTCGGCCGCGCCGCTGCGGCTGGTCGACAAGGGCGACCCGGCGCTGCCAGGCAGAGGCTGGGTGACGGTGCGCCCGACGCTGTCGGGGATCTGCGGGTCGGACCTGGCGACCGTGACCGGCCAGTCGTCGTTCTACTTCTCGCCGCTGGTGTCGATGCCCTTCACCCCGGGCCACGAGGTCGTCGGCACGTTGCAGTCGGACGCGGCGCTGCCCGACGGCACCGTCTACAAGGCCGGGAGCCGGGTCGTCATCGACCCGGTGCTCGGCTGCGCGGCCCGCGGCCTGGAGCCCTGCGCGCACTGCGCGGCGGGGCTGACGAGCCGCTGCGACCGGGTGACGGTCGGGCATCTCTCGCCGGGGCTGCAGACCGGGTACTGCAAGGACACCGGGGGTGGCTGGGCGCGGGCGCTGGTCGCCCACCACAGCCAGCTGCACCCGGTGCCGGGCGACCTGTCCGACGAGCGGGCCGTGCTCGTCGAGCCGCTGGCGACCGCGGTGCACACCGCGGGGCGGGCGAGGGTCGCGCCCGGGGACCGGGTGCTGGTGATCGGTTCCGGGGCGGTCGGCCTGTTCACGCTGCTGGCGCTGCGGGCCTACACCCCGGCGGCGCACATCACCGTGGTCGCGAAGCACCGCCGCCAGGTGGAGCTGGCGCGGCGCTTCGGCGCGGACGAGGTGCTGTCCCCGTCGGACGCGCTCGGCGGGGTGCGGCGGGCGACGAGGGCGCTGCGCGCCGAGCCTGAGCTCGGCGGGCCGTTCCTGCTCGGCGGGGTCGACATCGCCGTCGACTGCGCCGGGTCGTCGTCGTCGCTGTCGACGGCGCTGCGGGTCACCCGCGCGGGCGGGCGGGTCGTGCTGTCGGGGGTGCCGTCGGGGTCGGTGGACCTGACGCCGCTGTGGTACCGGGAGCTGGAGCTCGTCGGCACCTACGCGTCGTCGGGCCGGACCGGCCGGCCGGCGGACGGGGCCACCGGCGCCGGGCTGGAGCTGGACGCGGCGGGTGCCGGCGCGGCGGCCGGGGTGGACGGCGCGGCGGGGGCGCGGTCCGACTTCGGCCGGGCGTTCGAGCTGGCGGCGTCGGCGCCGCTGGACGGGGTCGTCTCGGCGGTCTACCCGCTGGCCCGCTGGCGGGAGGCGCTGGACCATGCGCTGTCCGCCGGCCGGCTCGGCGCGGTGAAGGTCGCGTTCGACCCGACGATGCCGGCATGACCATGGGCGTGACCGCCGGTGCCGGATCCAGCACGATGGTCGCGACGCCTGGCGCCGCGGCCGCACCACCGGCCCGGTCCGCGGCCGGGGCGATATTCCGAACAGCCCGACGCGGCGGCCGACGCCGGCCGTGCGGGCCCGCGATGAGGGGAACGTGGCTGTGAGACCGGGGTTCGTGCTCGAGGTCGACGAGCGGACTCCCCCGCTGCTGGTGCACCAGGGTGAGGGTCTGCTGCTGGAGCAGTTCCCGTTGGGGACGCGCGTGGTGTACCCGCCGGAGTCGCTGCCCGGTGTGCCGGACGTGAACGCGGTGATCGCGGACGCCCTGGAGCACCCGCACGGCAGCGAGCCGCTGCGGGCGCTGCTGTTCGCCGGGATGAAGCTGACGATCGCGTTCGACGACCTGTCGATCCCGCTGCCGAGGATGCGCCGCCCGGACATCCGCCAGCGGGTGATCGAGCAGGTGCTGGCGCTGGCCGCCGAGGCCGGGGTCGACGACGTCCATCTGATCGTCGCGACGGCGCTGCACCGGCGGATGACCGCCGCCGAGATCGAGTACGTCGTCGGGGAGCGGGTGTTCCGGTCGTTCTGGCCGGACAACCTGTACAACCACGACGCGGAGGACCGCGACAACCTGCTGCACGTCGGGGTCACCGACCACGGCGAGGACGTCGAGATCAACCGGCGGGCCGCCGAGTCGGACCTGATCGTCTATGTGAACGTGAACCTGGTCGCGATGGACGGCGGGCACAAGTCGGTGCCGATCGGCCTCGCGTCGTACAACAGCCTGCGGCATCACCACAACAGCCACACGATGCTGCACTCGAACTCGTTCATGGACCACACCCGCTCGGCGATGCACTCGTCGGCGTGGCGGATGGGCCGGCTCCTCGCGCGGCACGTCAAGATTTTCACGGTCGAGACGACGGTGAACAACCAGGCGTTCCCGGAGAAGTACGGCTTCCTGACGAAGCGCGAGTGGGAGTGGTCGCGCAAGGACCAGGCGATGGCCTACGGGATGACCGCCGCGCTGCCGAAGCTGCCCGGCCGGCAGCGCCACCGGCTGTTCCAGAACATCGTCGCCGACTACCAGGTCACCGCCGTCAACGCCGGCGAGACCGAGGCGGTGCACGAGAGGACCCTGGAGTCGGTGCACCGCCAGCAGCTCGTCGAGGTCGACGGCCAGTCCGACGTGCTGGTCGTCGGGCTGCCGTACATCGGGCCGTACAACTCCGACGCGGTGATGAACCCGATCCTCGCGACCTGCCTGGGGCTCGGCTACTTCTTCAACATGTACCGGGGCAGGCCGCTGGTCCGGCACAAGGGCGCGATGATCCTGTACCACCCGGTGACGCCCGAGTTCACCCAGCTGCACCACCCCTCGTACGTGGACTTCTACGAGGAGGTCCTCGCCGAGTCGACGGACCCGGCGACGATCGAGGCGAAGTTCGAGAAGCAGTACGCGACCGACCCCTGGTACATCCACCTGTACCGGACCTCGCACGCCTACCACGGCGTCCACCCCTTCTACATGTGGTATTGGGCGACGCACGGCATGGACCACGTCGGCGACGTCGTCTGGGTCGGCGGGGACCGCAGGGCGTGCGCCCGGATGGGTTTCCGAGCGGCGTCGACGTTCGCCGACGCGTTGGAGATGGTGTCGGGCACGGTCGGTCGCGACCCGTCGATCACCTACCTGCACTCGCCGCCGCACGCGATCGCGGACGTCCGGTGAGCCGGGTCAGTGGGGCGTCGGGCCGGCCGGTGCGGGCTGGCTCGTCGTCGTCCTCGCAGCCCCACCCCGGCGTGGGGCTGCGGCAGGCTGCCCGCGGGTTCCGTCTCGGCGGGCAGCGGCTGGTACCGGCGTCGGCGCAGGTGTACTGGCCGCCGCTGCCGGGCCGGGAGTTCCCGACGGCGTGGGCGCGCGGCCCGGCCGCCACGGCGGCCCGGGCGGCGTTCCTCGGCGGGATCATGGACCCGTTGCTGCACTCCCAGCTGACGTGGACGGTCGAGGGGTCCGAGGTGTTCGCCGACCTGGGCGAACAGCCGGCCCTGATCGTGGCGAACCACGCGAGCCATCTGGACGCCACGGTGCTGCTGTGCGCGCTGCCGCCGGCGGTGCGGGAGCGCACGGTGGTGACCGCGGCGGCGGACTACTTCTTCGAGTCGACGTGGCGGGGCCTGTCGACGGCGCTGGCGTTCGGCACGGTGCCGATCGACCGCAGCGGCGGCGCCCCGTCGACGACGCCGGTGGACCTGCTGCGCGACGGCTGGAACCTGGTGATCTTCCCGGAGGGCACCCGGTCGCCGGACGGGGCACGGGGCCGGTTCAAGCTCGGCGCCGCGTTCCTGTCGATCAACACCGGGGTGCCGGTGGTGCCTGTCGGGCTGCGCGGCACGTTCGCGGCGATGCCGCGGGGCCGGTCGTGGCCGGTGCCGGGCCGCCCGGAGGTGTCGGTGCGGTTCGGTCGCCCGCTGCGGCCCGGTGAGGGCGACGACGTGCGCGGCCTCACCGCCCGGCTGGCCGCGGAGGTCGACAGGCTCGTCACCGAGAGCGAGACGTCCTGGTGGGCGTCGCTGCCCCGGCCGGGCCGGCCGACGCCACCTCCCGGCGGCACCCGCGCCGCCGTCCCCGCCCCCGGCGGTGGCGAGCCGGCCCGGTGGCGCAAGGTGTGGGCGGCGACGGAGCCGCCGGCACCCACCCGCCCCCGCTCCCCCTGGGGCGGCTCCTAAAGGCGGGGGCATGGTCACTGGCCGTCGCCGCTGGCGACGGCGAAGTGGCCAGTGAGTATGTGCACCCCGCCATGGCGGCGCAGCCGGCCGGTGGCGACGACCGGCTCCCTGGTCCGGTATGCGCGGATCGCGTCGTCGTACTCCGGGCCGGACACGGTGACCTGCACGGTGCGCGGGGTGGACCGGCCGACGACGCCGCGGATCGTGGCGATCCCGCCGTCGTCGGCCTCGCCGCGGTCGAGCCGGGTGACCTGCCCGTACACCGCCGTCCTGGGCCGCTCGGACAGGGCGGCCAGGACGGCTCGCAGCCGCAGCAGCGCTTCGGCGTCGTCGCGGCGCAACGCCACCCGGACCACCGCCGGGGTGTCCAGCCCGGCGCGCGGCGCCCAGTAGAACGCCAGCTCCATCCTGCGCACCCGTGGCGCGGTCACCATCCCGAGCAGCGCGTCGCACAGGTCCACGCTCACCCCGCGCAGCACCAGCGGCGACGGCGCCGCCTCGGTGGCCGTGCCGCCGGCGGGACCGAGGCCCGCCGCCGGCACGGCCAGCGGGCCGGCCGGGTCGTCCGCCGGCTCGGCGAACGGCAGGCGGCGGGCCGTGTGGTGGTCACGGATCGCCTCGGTGACCTCGACGAGCGCGCCCGCGAGGGTCGTGCCCACCCGCCGCTGGAACGGCGCCAGCCGCGCCCCCGAAGGCCAGGCCGCGGGCGCGCCCCGGCCGCGGTCCGCGCCGGGCAGTGGGCCGTCGTCGAGCCGGGTGTAGACCGCCAGCAGGGGGCTGTCCGCCTCGGCGTGGACGAACCGGACGTCCTGCTCGACGAACGCCTTCACCGCGTCCGGCCGCCGGCCGGCGAACCGCGATGCCGGGCCGATGGCCGCCATCGCCGCGGCCTGCAACAGCCGCGCGACCCCGGCGAACAGCGCCCTTGCCTGGCCGAGTGACACCCCCGCGACGGCGTCGTCGGGCTCGAGCCGCAGGTGCAGCACGTCCGCCAGGCCCTCGGCCTGGGCCGCCGGTCTCCCGGTGCTCCGGCCGGCCGCGACCAGGCTCACCGGCACCGGGGCCGCCTCGCCGTTCACCGCGTACCCCCGCGCGCCCGTCCCGCCGCCGGGGCCGCCTGGTGGCGTCCCCGCGGCGCCGTGGCGCCGTCCCTCGCGTGCGCGACCCCGCCGCGCCGCACCTTCACCGCCATGCCTGGGCCCCTCGTCCTTGTCGGTCACCGTCGGCCGTCGGCGGATGACCGCCGGCCGCGAGCCCTGGCGCCGCGTCCGCCAGGCGGGACCGAGCGTGGACCGGGCCGCGCCCGGCCCGCCAGGCTCGTCTCATCCCTGTGGACGGACACCTTTCGTCCACAGGGATGACCGCGATGCGGCCACCCCGGCGCCGGTGAGAGGTCGGCAGGGTGCGTACCCCGCGCGTCGGAGGCCTGGCCCACCCCCCGGCCACAGCATGTGAGATGCGTCACATGATGATCGACATGTGGATAACCCTGGTGACGACACGGTGGGTAACTGGGTGCCCCCTGGGGACGAGGGGGGTCAAGGCTGGGGATCGCCTGTGGGACAGGGCTGATCCCGCCGACAGGCCGGATGTCAAGGCGTTGAACGGGACACGCCCGCAGGTATCACTGGGTGCATGGCCCTGATGCAACGGCTCCGCCGCGACGAGACGACCACCGCCGAGACGGCCCATCGCGGCGCCGCGCCGGCCCCGGGCCTCGCCCCGCCACCCGCCCCGGCGCACCGCGCCACCGTCACCCGCCCACCGGTCGCCGCGCGGGCAGCCGCCCCAGGCGGCCCGCCGTGGGCGCCGGCCGCCCTGCCGCCGAGCGTCGCCCGCGTCGCGGCCCGGACCCGTCTGTCAGCCGAGCTGCTCGCCGCGATCCTGGAGGTCGACGCCCGCCAGCGCGCGACCCTCGACGACATCGAACGCGCCGACGCGCTCGCCGAGCGGCTGCTGGCCCGCCGCGCCGACCGGCAGCGCACCGCGGTCGCGGGCCGCCCCACCTCCGGCCCCGCCATCGCGCGGGCGTACCGGCCGGCCGACCCACCGAGGCGGTCAACCGCCGCCCGCGACCAGCCGCCGCCTTCCCGGCTGGTCGCGGCGGGGTGACCGCCGGGGACCCGGCACCCTTCTCGGCTCCCTGGCGTCCGCCTCGCGCGGTGACCGCCCGCCGGTCGGCCCGCTCAGCCCCAGGCGGCGCCCGCGACGGCGGCGCCGAGGATGGCGGCGCCGAGCGTGGTCAGCACCGTGACGGCGACGTTCGCCGCGGCGACCAGCCGGGAACCACTCTCGGCCAGGCGCAGCGTCTCGTAGGAGAACGTCGAGTAGGTCGACAGCGCCCCGCACAGCCCCGTCCCGACCAGCAGGGCCACCCGCTGCGACGCGACGCCGGCCGTGACCGCCCCGGCGACCAGGCCCAGCAGCAGGCTCGCCGCCACGTTCACGGTGAACGTCCCCCAGGGGAAGACGGCGCCGTGGCGGGCCTGAACCGCCCGGTCCACCAGGTAGCGCAGCGGGGCGCCGACGGCGGCGCCGGCGGCGACGAGCAGCCAGTTCACCCCGCCGGCCGCCGGTCGGTGTGGCGGACGGCCTCGACCTCGTCGAGCACGACCAGCCCCTCGCCGACCAGCTCGTCGAGTTCGGGGAGGAACGCCCGGACCCGAGGCTCCTCGTCGATGATGACGACCACGACGGGCAGGTCCTCCGACAGCGACAGCAGCCGGGTGGTGTGCACGACGGACGAGGCGCCGTAGCCCTCGACGCCGTGGAACACGGTCGCCCCGGCAAGGCCGGCGGCGCGCGCCCGGCGCACGATCTCGCTCGACAGCGGCCGATGGTGCCACTGGTCGCTGTCGCCGATGAACACCGTGAGGCGCAGCGCCCGGCCTGCGAGCCTGGTCATCGGTGCCTCCCGAACAGCGCGCGGGCCGCCTGAGGCCCCGCCCGCAGCGTAAGCCTGGTCGCGGCGGAGGCGACGGTGACGGCCGCGAGCGCCGCCGCCATCGTCGCCGCGAGGTAGGCCAGCGCCAGGCCCGCCCGGCCCGCGTCGAGGAGGCGCTGCGCGTCGACGGCATAGGTGGAGAAGGTGGTGAAGCCGCCGAGAACGCCGGTGCCCAGGAACGGCCGGACCAGCGGGTGCACCGCCCGGCGCGCGGCGACCACCGCCATGAGCACGCCGATCGCCGCGCAGCCGGCGGTGTTGACCGCCCACGTCGTCCAGGGGAACGCCGCCTGCGGGGTCGGCCAGGCGAGCGCGGCGCCGTAGCGCAGGCAGGCGCCGACCACCCCGCCGGCGGCGACGACCGCGATCACCGCGCCGTGCGTCCCCGCCAGCGGCCGGCGGCGTACCGCCGGCGCCGCCGAAAGGACAGGTTCCGCGTCGCTCAGGGCTCTCTCCCGCTGACGTCCCCGGCTGTCCGCCGCGACGGACAGCCTGCCGGCCGGCGGCGGTGTCCCTGGCCGGCCGGTACCGAAGCGGTGCGGCGGCCACGGCCCGCGCCAGGCCGATCGGCGGCCGCGCCGCCGTCTCACGGTATGCCGCCCGGCCGCGACGAGGCGCGCACACGGCCGCGCCGTTGGTCACCGCCCGGCAGGGTCAGTCAGGCAGGCTGACACGGGCGGCCGAGTACTCCCACAGCGCCCTGCCAAGCTCCGTGTCACGGGCCTGCCGGCCGGTGAAGAACCGGTCACGCACCTTGTAGCGGTGCAGGTAGGCGCCATTGACGGCCTCCGGGTCCTGCCGGGTTGCCAGCGCCACGAGCGGGCGGGCGCCGCCGGCCGGGGTCCGGGCACCGACCAGCCGCAGGGGCCGGTAGAACGTGTGCACGAACCAGGTGTCGCGGCCGAAGCTGCTCACCACGACACCCGGGTGCACGGCGGTCGCGGTCGGCCAGCCGGGCGCGGCCCGGCGGGCGAGCTCGCGGGCGAACACGACGTTGGCGAGCTTGCTGTCGAAGTAGACGCCGAACTGCTGGTAGCGGCGCCGCGCACGGTCCAGGTCCTTCGCGTCGAGACGGCCGAGGGGGTTGACGACGCTGCTGGTCACGACCACCCGCGAGCCGGGGGTGGCCGACAGCCGCGGCAGCAGCAGGCCGGTGAGCAGGAACGGGGCCAGGTGGTTGACCTGGAACGTGAGCTCGTTGCCGTCCTCGGTCCGGGTCAGCGCCGGGAACAGCCCGCCGGCGTTGTTCATGAGCACGTCGATACGGGGGCAGACGTCGATGATCTCGGCGGCGGCGCGGCGGACGTCGGCGAGCCGGGCGAAGTCGGCGACGACGGGCAGGGCGCCTGTCTCGGCGGCGACGGCGGCGGTCCGCTGGGGCGAGCGGCCGAGGATCACGAGCCGGGCGCCGAGGGCGCGCAGCTGGCGGGCCGCGGCGGCGCCGATCCCCGCGCTCGCTCCGGTGATGACGACGGTCCTGCCGACCATCGACCGCCCGGCGGTGGGCCGGTCCGTCTCGCTGCCCCGCGCCCGGGTCGTCCGGTCCGCGGCCTGCCCCGCGTCGCCGTGGCCCGCCGCTGGGCTCGGGCCACCCTGCGCCGGCTGTGCCGGCTTCTTCGCCGTCTCAGGCGTCGTCTCCACCATCGTCACTCCCACGGCACCCGCGTGCCTCCCCTGGGGCACCCCCGGCCGGCGGGGATCGTCCCACGGTACGGCCGGCTGTGCCCGCTGGGCTGGCGGAACGTCGCCGCCGTGTTTCCCCGGCGGGACGGGCCGGCCGCCGTGTGCCGGGGCGGCACGCGGCGGCCGGCCGGCCATCCGCCGGGCTAGGTGGCCAGCGGGACCGGGGTCGCTTCGGGCGTGGCGCCCTGGGCCTGGGCGGGGAGGGCCGCCGGTTCGGCCGCCAGAGCCGGGCCTGGGCCGGGCGCGGCGGCGGCGCCGCCGGTGGCGGTGGACGCGCGGGCGCCGACGACCAGGAAGACGACGATGGCCGCGGCCGCGAGGAAGGCGGCGCCGACGAGGCTGGCCACGTTGAAGCCGTGCACGGTCGCGGCTGTCAGCAGCCGCCCGTGGGCCGCCGCCCCGGTGGCCGCCGGGTGGGAGCCCAGGTAGCCGGAGGTGGCGGTCCCGGCGATGGTGCCCAGCAGCGCGAGCCCGAGGGACGCGCCGATCTGCTGGGAGGTCATCACCGCGCCACCGGCGACCCCTGCGTCACGGCCGGCGCCGAGGGTGGCGATGCTGTTCGCCGGCATCATCACCCAGCCCATCCCGAAGCCCAGCACGACCAGCGACGGCAGCGCCCCGGTCCAGTAGGAGCTGTCCTGCCGCAGCAGGCCGATCAGCGCGAGCGCGACGGCCGCGCTCACCAGTCCCGTCACCAGCAGGTTGCGGATCGGCGCCCGCACGATCAGTCGGCCGACGATGCGCGCCCCGATGATCAGGCCGATGGTCATCGGGAGGAACGCGACGCCGGTGCGGGTCGGCGAGTAGCCGAGCACCTCCTGGAGATAGAAGGTCAGGAAGAACATCCCGGCGAACACGGCCACGCCGAGGCTGAACGTCGCCAGGTACGAGCCACCGCGGCCGCGGTGCGTGACGACCCGCAGCGGCAGCAGCGGGCTGGCGGTCCTGGACTCGACGAGCACGAACAGGGCGAGCAGCGCGACGCCGGCGACCAGGGAGACGATCGTCATGGCCGCGTCCCACCCGTCGGTCTCCGCCCGAGAGAACCCGAAGACCAGCGCCATCAGCCCGACGGTCGCCAGGAGCGCTCCCAGCAGGTCGAGCCGTTCCCGCGCCGCCCTGGCGATCCTGGCCGCCTCGGTGCCGCGCGCCGGGCGTGCCGCCTTGGCGGGCACGGCCGCGAGGGTGACGACGCTCGCGAGGATGGCGAGCGGGATGGAGATGAACAGGCTGTAGCGCCAGGAGAAGTAGCCGGTGAGCAGCCCGCCGGCAATCAGCCCGATCCCCGAGCTGGAGCCCATCACCGTGCCGAAGATGGCGAAGGCGCGAGCGCGTTCGGCCGGGACGGTGAACGTGGTCCCCAGCAGGGCGAGCGCGGCCGGGGTGAACAGGGCGCCGAACGCTCCCTGCAGGCCGCGGGCGGCCAGCAGCATGCCGGTGTTCACCGCGGCGCCGCCGAGCGCGGAGGCGACGGCGAAGCCGGCCAGGCCGATCAGCAGCGCGCGGCGGCGGCCGAGCAGCTCGCCGACCCGGCCACCGAGCAGCAGGAAGCCGCCGTAGCCGAGCGCGAACATGGTGATGACCCACTGCCGGCTCGGGTCGGACATGTGCAGCGAGCGCTGCGCGGACGGCAACGCGATATTCATGATCGTGAAGTCCGCGGCGACCATCAGCTGGCCGAGCGCCGCGGCCGCGAGCGCTCGCCAGCGCCGCGGGTCGGCCGCGCCGTCGTCGTGGTCGGGGCTGGTGGCCGCGGCGGCCGGGTCGGCGGGCCGTGTCGGTGAAGGGTCCGTGCTCATCGCGTTTCCACCCTCTGCCCCGCGTCCTGGCGGGGTCTCGTGCCGGGCGCCGAAACCGGATGCGGGATGCTGGGCTTCGGCGGCACTATCATGGGGACTGCCAACGTTGGTGTCGCCAACACTAACAAGATTCGTGGGTGGCGCCAACAAATTTGTCGGACGAAGCGGGGTGGGACCTGGTGGGCGAGAGCTGTGCCCCTGCGGGCGGCGTCGCGGCGGCCGCGACGGATACCGTGGGAGCCACCGCCGCCGAAGGGCTTGCCGCATCCTGGCCGGCCCGGGTGCGCGGGCTCGCCGGCTGGCTGGTGAACAAGACGGCGGTGCACTCGCACCGGCTGACCGCCGAGGCGTTCACCGCCGTTGGCGGCCGCCGCTTCCACTACGCGCTGCTCGCCTCACTCGAGGAGTTCGGCTCGTCGAGCCAGGCGGACCTCGGGCGGCATTGCGGGTTCGACCGCAGCGACGTCGCGACCATGGTCAACGAACTGGTCCAGGCTGGCCACGTCGAGCGTGCGCAGGATCCGGCCGACCGGCGCCGCAACATCATCGCGATCACCCCGGCCGGGCGGTCGCGGCTGGCGGACTTCGACGTGGTCGCCGCCGACCTTCAGGACGTCTTCCTCGCCCCCCTGGACACCCAGGAGCGCGCCGAGCTGATCCGCCTGCTCACCCGCGTCCTCGAGCACCACACCGCTCTGCACGGCTTCGCCCGCGAACCCCACCCGGGCGCCTGAGGCGCCGCCGGGTCAGTGGTTCGCGGTGGCGAGCAGGGTGCCGGTGCTCCACAGGACGGTGGCCTTGCCCGCGCAGGCGGCGGCGAGCAGCGCGCCGTCACGGGAGAACGCCAGGTCGTTGATGGCGCCGTGCCCGGCGGTGAACGCCGCGACCCGTGCCGGGCGGGCCGGGTCGGTGAGGTCCCACAGCAGCACCTGGCCGTCGGCGCCGCCGGTGGCGAGCCCGCGGCCGTCGGCCGTGACGGCCAGCGCCGTCACGGCCTTGCGGTGTCCGGCGAGGTCCGCGACCGGCTCTGGATGGGCCGGGCTCGCGACGTCCCAGAGCCGTGCGAGCCGGTCGCCGCCGGCGGTGGCGAGCAGGGGCCCGGACGGGACGAACCGTGCGGCGTACACGGTGTCGCGGTGCGCGGCCAGCGTCGCCATCCGGGTCGGTTTCGCCGGGTCGGCCAGGTCCCACAGCAGCACGACGTTGTCGTCACCACCGCTGGCGAGGCGCCGCCCGTCCGGGCTGAACGCGACGGTCCGCAGCCCCTTGCGATGGTCGGTCAGCGCGACGAGGAGACTGTCCGCCCCGGAGCGGCGGGTGTCCCACAGAGCGACGATCTTGTCCTGCCCGCCGGAGGCGAGCAGATGGGCGTCCGGGCTGAGCGCGACCGCGCGGATGTAGTGGCGGTGGCCCCGCTCGGTGAAGACCTCCTCCGGCGCGGAGGGGTCGGTGATATCCCACAGCGCGACCCGCATCCCGTCGCCGGTGATGGCGAGGCGGGTGCCGTCGGCGCTTGCCGCCAGCGCGCGGACCCATTCCTGGGTCAGCCGGCCGCCGTACTCGATCACGGAGAGCGGCGCCGGGCGGGTTGGGTTCGCCAGGTCGAACAGCCGGACCCTGCCGTCCTGGGCGCCGCTGACCAGCACCCCGCCAGTCGACGGGAGCACGACGGCGCGCACCGGGGAGTGCTGCCCCTGCAGCTCGGCGAGCACCCCCGGCGTCAGCACCGGCGCTGACGCCGCCGGCTCGGCCGATGCCGCGGGCCGCGCCTCGGCCGGCGTGGTCGTGCCGGCCGAGGGCGCCGCCGCGGCGGACGGCACGGGCATGGCGTCGGCCGGCGTCGCCGGAGCGGCGTTCACGGAGCGGGCGGTGGCCGGGAGGACAGCGAGCTGGCGGCGCAGCCACTCGCGGGCGACCGGGGGCTCCAGGCCGAACAGGTCGAACGACACGGCGCCGGCGAGCAGCGCGGGCCGGCGCAGGTCCTCGACACGGGCCACGACCATCCGCCCGACCGGCACCTCGCCCGCGCCGGTCTCCGGGCCCTGGCCACCGGCCGGGGTGTCGGTGTCCTCGTCCCCGCCGGCCGCCGGCTCGCCGAGGCGCGGCGGGTGCGCGGCCGGGCTGGATGGTTCGCCGGCGTCGTCACCGAGAGCGGCGAGGTAGGCGGCGGACAGGACGACGAGCACCTGGTCGGCGTGCCCGGCGGCGGACCGCAGCGCCACCGCCACGGCTGGAGCGCCCGGGCTGCCGGCGGGCAGCGGCTCGGCGGTGGCCCGCCGGCCCGCGTCCTGCAGCTGCCAGACCAGCCAGTCGGCCCAGCCGCGGTCCTGCTCGGCGAAGCTCACCGCGAGGTCCCAGCGAACCACGCCTGGCGCCGCCGAACCACCTGTCCCACTGCCCGTTGTCACGCCCGCGAGCCTCCCACGTGCCTGGTCACCCGGCCCGGCCGGCCCCGCGTCGGACTAGAGGCCGACGCGGCCCGACGGGTTGTCACGGTCGAACAGCCGCCCCGCGCGCACGTAGCTGTCCAGGGACGAGGCCGAGCGCCACCGGCCCTGCCGCATGATCGCCCGGTCGGCGACGCCGGCGCGGGCGGCGGCGGTGGCGAACCCGGAGCGCAGCGAGTGGCCGGCGAAGTCCGCCGGGTCCAGGCCCGCCGCCGCGGCCCGGCGCTGCACGATCCGGGCGACCGAGCTGGGGTGCAGCCGGCTGGCCCCGACGTGGCCGTGCCGGTTGATCCCGCGGAAGGCCGGGCCGCCCGTGAGCCTCGCGGCGGCGGCCCACGCCTGCCAGGCGCGCACGGGGCAGGTCGGCCGGTAGGAGCCGTAGGCGACGCCGACGAGCGCGCCGGCGCCCTCCTGGTCGGTCTTCGACGAGCGGATCGACAGCACCAGCCCGTCGGCGGTGACCTCGATGTCGGCCACGTCGAGGCCGACCAGCTCGGAACGGCGCAGGCAGCCGGCGAACCCGACGAGCAGCAGCGCCCGGTCGCGGACGGCGGCGAGCGCCGCGGCCGCGCTGCCCGGCACCGCGTCGCCCGCCAACGCGCCCTTCGGCGTCTCGTCGGCGGGTGCGCCGGTGCTGGTCGGCGCGTCGGCGGGTGGTTCGTCGATCGCCGCGAGGACGCGGGTGAGCAGCGACGTCTCCAGCGCCTCCTTGCGGGCGGGGCGGGTGCCGTGGACGCGGCGGATGCCGTCCCACACGGTCGCGACCTCCGGGGACGTCGCCGGGTTGGGCGCCTTCGCGAGCTGGTGGGCGACCGAGATCGCGGCGAGGCGCCGCCGGATCGTCGACGGCTTGTAGCCGGCGTCCGCGAGGGCGGCGATGTAGCCGGCGACGGTCAGCGCGCTCGCCGGCACGGCCGTCGGCACCGTCGGCTGGGCGGCGCACCAGGCGCGGAAGTGCCGCAGGTCGGTGTCGTAGGCCCGCCACGTCGAGGTCGCCCGCGCGGCGCGGGCGTACTGCGTCACCCGGCCGGCCAGCGCCGCGGTCAGGTCCGCGTCGCCGTCCCACGCCACCTCGGCGTCGGCCCGCGCGGGCAGTCTGGCCACCTCGGCGGACTGCTCGCCGCCCGTGGGGTCGGCGGCTGGCTCGCGTCCGGTGGGCATGGGTGAAGTCTTCTCCCCCGGGTCCCGCGTCAGCAAGACCATGGCTGTCAGTCTGAATTGACAAAGTCATGGCTGTCAGTCCAAACTGACAGCCATGGACGTGGGCGATCTGCTGACGCGGGTGCGGGCCGGTGACCCGGCGCTCGGTCTGCGGGCGGTCGGAGCGCTCCACCGGCTCGCCGAGCAGGTGGAGGCGCAGGCCGTCGTGACGGCCCGCGAGCAGGGCTGGTCGTGGGAGCAGATCGGCGACGCCCTGGGCGTGTCCCGCCAGTCCGCGCACGCCAAGCACGGGCGCGCGGCCGGCTAGCCCGCGCCCCGCGCGGCGTCCCTCCGGTGCTTCGGACAGGACAGATTCGGACAGCAGAAAGAGGAGGCGATGGCGGATGCCCGCTCGCTTCGCCGCCGGTGCCCGTGGGGTCGTCGGCGCGGCGCTGGCCGAGGCGCGGCTGCGCGGCGACCGGCGGATCGGCACCGAGCACCTGCTCCTCGGTGTCCTGCACCATCCAGACACCGAGGCGGCGCGCGCGCTCGGGGTGGACCTGCCCGCCGCGCGCTCGGCACTCGCCGCGCTGGACCAGGCTGCTCTGGCCGCCCTGGGGATCGCCGTCGGCGCCCTGGCGCCCGCGGCGCCGGCCGACGACGGCGTGGACCCGTGGCCCGCCGCGCGGGCGCCGGCGTCGGGCGAGCCGGCGTCGGGCGACGATCCGGCCGCTGTTCTCTTCGGCCATGACCGGCAGCGGCCGACGCCGGCGCAGGTCGCCCAGCTGCGCACCGCGCTGAGCTCCGGCGCCCGCGCGGTGCTCTCCCGGGCGCTCGCCGTCGCGCCCACCACCCCGGCCCGCCGCGTCACCCCCGAGCTGGTGCTGCTGGCACTGCTCGAACGCCCGCCTCCGGACCCGGCCGCCACGCTGCTCGACCGGCTCGGCGTCGACCGCGCCGCCGCCCGCGGCCAGCTCGGCGACCCGTCCTGATGAGAACAGACCCGCCGGTCGGCTGGTTGGGACCAGCACGGCCGCCGTGCCCGGCCGCGCCGCCGCCCTGGCCAGCTGGTGGCCGCCGGTTGTCCGCCGTGGGAACCGTGGAAATGCCTTTGACCTCACCTGGAGGTGAGTCCGTAGTGTCCGAACGTGCCGCCCGCGGCCCGGCTGGCCCGCGACGCCCGGCCGCCACCGGCTGTCACACCCGTGCGCGAGCGCTGTCAGCGCCGGCAGCGCCGCCACCCGCACCACCGCTGAGAGGGACCGCCACCGCATGCTGATCCGACTTCTGCGGGCCCACCTGGGGCCCTACCGCGCGCAGCTCGCGGCGCTCGTCACGCTGCAGCTCGCGGCGACGTTCGTGATGCTCTACCTCCCGACGCTGAACGCCGACATCATCGACCGCGGGGTGATCACCGGGGACACCGGCTACATCCTGCGGCTCGGCGGGATCATGCTGGCGATCACGGTCGGGCAGATCGTGTGCTCCGGCGGGGCCGTGTTCTTCAGCGCCCGCACGTCGATGGCGGTCGGCCGGGACGTGCGCGCCGCGGTGTTCGACCGCGTGCAGTCGTTCTCCGCCCGCGAGGTCGCCCACTTCGGGGCTCCGTCGCTGATCACCCGGGCGACCAACGACGTGCAGCAGGTGCAGATGCTCGTCCTGATGGGGTTCACCATGATGGTGTCCGCGCCGATCATGTGCATCGGCGGGATCGTGCTGGCGATCCACCAGGACCTGGGCCTCTCGACGCTGCTGGTCGTCGTCGTCCCGCTGCTGGCGATCATCATCTCACTGATCATCTACAGGATGCGCCCGCTGGGGCGGGCGATGCAGGAGCGGCTCGACACGGTCAACCGGGTGCTGCGTGAGCAGCTGGCCGGCCTGCGCGTGATCCGGGCGTTCGTCCGCGACGACCACGAGCGGACCCGGTTCGGGGTTGCCAACGCGGAGCTGACCGACACGTCGCTGCGGTTCGGCCGGCTGATGGCGCTGATGTTCCCGCTGGTGTTCACCATGGTGAACCTCTCCAGCATCGCGGTCCTGTGGTTCGGCGCGCACCGCATCGACTCCGGGGCGATGCAGATCGGCGCGCTCACCGCCTTCCTCAGCTACCTGATGCAGATCCTGATGTCGGTGATGATGGCGACCTTCATGTTCATGATGATCCCTCGCGCCGAGGTCTGCGCCGAGCGGATCGAGGAGGTTCTCGGCACCGAGACGACCCTGCTGCCGCCGGCCGCGCCGGTCACGCGACTGACCCGGCACGGCGAGCTGGAGCTGCGCGGCGTCGGGTTCCGCTACCCGGGCGCGGAGGAGCCGGTGCTGCGCGACATCAGCCTTCTCGCCCGCCCGGGCCAGGTCACCGCGGTCATCGGGTCGACCGGGGCGGGCAAGTCGACGCTGCTGTCCCTGATCCCCCGGCTGTCGGACGTCACCGAGGGGGCGGTGCTCGTCGACGACGTCGACGTCCGCGAGCTCGACCCGGCGCTGCTCGCCGCCACCGTCGCCGTCGTCCCGCAGAAGCCCTACCTGTTCACCGGCACCGTCGCCTCCAACCTGCGCTACGGCAACCCGGACGCCACCGACGACGAGCTCTGGCAGGCCCTGGAGACGGCCCAGGCCCGCGGTTTCGTCGAGGCGATGCCCGACGGGCTGGCCACGCAGATCGCGCAGGGTGGCACGAACGTCTCCGGCGGACAGCGCCAGCGGCTCGCGATCGCCCGCGCGCTGGTGCGCCACCCGGAGATCTACCTGTTCGACGACTCGTTCTCCGCGCTCGACTACGCCACCGACGCGGCGCTGCGCGCGGCGCTTTCCCGTGAGACCGCGGCCGCGACCGTCGTGATCGTCGCCCAGCGGGTCGCGACGATCCGCGACGCCGACCAGATCATCGTCCTCGACGAGGGCAGGGTCGTCGGCGTCGGAACCCACCACCAGCTGATGGCCGGCAACGAGACCTACCGGGAGATCGTGCTGTCCCAGCTCACCGAACAGGAGGCCGCCGCATGACGAGTCCCAACGGCCGACCAGCCGGTGGGCTGCCGGCGCCGCGCCCCGCCGCCGCGGGCGGCGGCCCCCCGGCGGTCCGGATGATGATGGGTGGTGGTGTCGAGAAGTCGGCGGACTTCAAGGGGTCGACGCGGCGCCTGCTCGGGCTGCTGCGCCCGCAGCGGCGGCTGTTCGTCGCCTCGCTGGTGCTGTGCGCCATTGCCGTCGCCTTCAACGTCAGCGGCCCGAAGCTGCTCGGCCACGCCACCGACCTGGTGCTCACCGGCGTCTTCTCCAGGAACCTGCCGGCGGGCACGACGAAGGCCGAGGCCGTCGACCACCTGCGCGCCACCGGCCACGGCACCCAGGCCGACCTGCTCAACTCGCTGAACGTCACCCCCGGCGCCGGGATGGACTTCCACGCCATCGGCGCCGTGCTCGCCTGGGTGCTGGCCGTCTACCTGCTCGCCGGCGTCTGCTCCGTGCTGCAGGCCCGGCTCACCAACGCCGCACTGCAGCGGGTGCTGTCCCAGCTGCGTACCGACGTCCAGGAGAAGATCACCCGGCTGCCGTTGCGGTACTTCGACCGGGCGCAGCGCGGCGAGGTGCTGTCCCGGGTCACCAACGACATCGACAACCTCGGGCAGAGCCTGCAGCAGAGCATCGCGCAGTTCGTCCAGTCCGTCCTGACGATCATCGGCGTGCTGGCGGTGATGTTCTGGATCTCCTGGCTGCTCGCGCTGATCGCGCTCGTCACCGTCCCGCTGTCGATGCTGCTCGCGGCGCGGATCGGGAAGTTCGCGCAACCGCACTTCGTCAGCCAGTGGCGCACCACCGGCCGGCTCGGCGCCCACGTCGAGGAGATGTACACCGGGCACATGCTGGTGCGGGCGTTCGGCCGGCAGGAGGAGGCCGCCGCGGTCTTCGCCGAGCAGAACCAGAAACTCTACGAGGCGAGCTGGCGGGCGCAGGCCATCGTCGGGCTGATGCAGCCCGCGATGATGTTCATCGGGAACCTGAACTACGTCTTCGTCGCGGTCGTCGGCGGGCTGCGGGTCGCCTCCGGTGACCTGTCGATCGGCTCGGTGCAGGCGTTCATCCAGTACTCCCGGCAGTTCTCGATGCCGCTCTCCCAGGTCGCGTCGATGGCGAACCTGGTGCAGTCAGGGGTGGCGTCGGCCGAGCGGGTGTTCGAGCTGCTCGACACCCCCGAGCAGGATCTCGACCCGGTCGAGCCGGTCCGGCCCGCCGAGCCGCGTGGGCGGGTCGAGTTCGAGCACGTCGCGTTCCGCTACGAGCCGGACAAGCCGCTCATCGAGGACCTGTCGCTGGTCGCCGAGCCGGGGCACACGGTCGCGATCGTCGGCCCCACCGGTGCCGGCAAGACCACGCTGATCAACCTGCTGATGCGGTTCTACGAGGTCACCGGTGGGCGGATCACCCTGGACGGCGTGGACATCGCGACGATGACGCGCGACGAGCTGCGTGCGGCGACCGGCATGGTGCTGCAGGACACCTGGCTGTTCGGCGGCACGATCGCCGACAACATCGCCTACGGCGCCGAGGGCGCCACCCGCGAACAGGTCATCGCGGCGGCGAAGGCCGCCCACGTCGACCGGTTCGCCCGCACCCTGCCCGATGGCTACGACACGGTCCTCGACGACGAGGGCGCCGGCGTGTCCGGCGGCGAGCGGCAGCTCATCACCATCGCCCGGGCGTTCCTCGCCGACCCGCAGATCCTCATCCTCGACGAGGCGACCAGCTCGGTGGACACCCGCACCGAGGTGCTCATCCAGCGGGCCATGTCGCAGCTTCGGGCCGGGCGGACCGCGTTCGTCATCGCCCACCGGCTGTCCACGATCCGCGACGCCGACACCATCCTGGTGATGGAGCACGGCTCGATCGTGGAGCAGGGCACCCACGAGGAGCTGCTGGCCGCCGACGGTGCCTACGCCAGGCTGTACAAGGCCCAGTTCGCCCAGGCCGTCGTCGAGGTCTGAGCGCGCAACCGGCCGCGGGGGGGCCCCCCCGGGGCGGGCGGGCCCCCCCGCGGGAGCCCCCCCCCCCCCCCCGGCCGCGGCCCGCGGGTTGTTGTGTTTTGGGGGGCCCCCCCCGGGGGGGGGGCCCCGGCGGCGGGGGGGGGGCCCCCCCGCGGCGGATCCCCACACGACCCGCGGGCCGGCGTCCCAGGCGGGCGCGGCGTGCAGCCTGGTCTGGGTCATGGGCTCGCCTGGGACCGGGACCTGGCCCGGCGGGCGGCGGCTGGGAGGACGAGCAGGAGGTAGGGGACGGCGGCCGCGGCGAACAGCCAGCGGGCGGACAGGCCCAGCCCGTCGGCGCCCGCGCCGTAGGCCGCGAAGGTGGCGATGCCGACGGCCTCCATGCCGGCGCCGGACAGCGAGGTGACGGTGGCGCGGGAGGTGTCGTCGAGGCTGTCCTGCAGCCGGGCGTCGGCCTGCGCGAGCGCCCAGTAGAAGATCCCGAACGCGACGGCGACGCCGGCGATCCCGACCGGCGCCCCGCTGCCCGCGCCGAGGGCCAGCAGCACCGCGGCGGTGGCCAGCAGCGGAACGAGCCGCCGGCCGCCACGGCCGGCGACTAGGCCGCCCAGCGTCGACCCGGCGGCCACGACCGTCACCAGCAGCGGCACGGCCGTGGGCGCGGCGCCGGTGTCGCGGACGAGCAGCGGCACGTACTCGTCGAGCGCCCCGACGACGGTCAGCGCCGCGGACAGCAGGAGAGCCCGCCGCACCGGCGCCGACCGGCGTACCACCGCCAGTCCTGACCGCAGCACCGCCAGCCCCGGCCGGGCCTCGCCCGCGGTCGCGTCCTCGTCGTCGGCCGGCGCGGTGGAGCCGTCCGAGCCGTCCTGACCGGCCTTCTCCACGTCGTCTGGCTGTGGCTGTTCCGGCAGGGCGCGACCGGCGGCGGCGCACAGGAGCAGCGACACGACGCTGACCGCGCCGACCGCGAGGTAGCCGCCGACGGCGACCAGCGGGCCGGCGAGGGCGGTGGCGAGCAGACCGGCCGCTCCGCCGGCCGCCTGGGAGCGGCCGATCAGCCGCGGGTAGGCCGCCGTGGCGCCGAGCCGGTCGAGCTCGGCGTAGACGAGGGCCTGCAGCGCGCCGGAGCGCAGCGCGACCCCGGCGCCGAGCAGCACGAACCCCACGGCGAACGACCAGAGTGACGGCGCGACCGTCCACAGCGCGTAGCCCGCCGCGTCGAGCACGGGGGCGAACGTCAGCAGCCGGCGCCGGGAGACGACGTCCGCCCACACCCCGGACGGGATCTCCAGCAGGAACGTCGTGGCTGACCACAGGGCGAACAGCGCCGAGATGCCCGCCGTCGACACCCCGCTGTCCGCGAACAGCAGCGCGTAGAGGGCGTAGAACGGCACGCATTCCTCGAGGAACGCGTACATGTACAGCCGCCGCGCGAGGGCCCGCTCGGGCCGCGCGGCGCTTCGTCGCCGGCTGGGTTGCCATTGGTGGGATCAATGTCGCCAGGTCATGGTCAGCAACCTATGGCCAGCCAGGCCCGGGCCAAAGGCATTTCTGTGCGCGCCGTTGGCCGGAATCCGGCGGCATCTGGCGTTCTGGCCACTGCTCGGGCGGTTGTGGCGTCGCTAGCGTCGTGATTCGACCCCGACGACCCGTGGAGAGACCGATCCGTGGCCAAGATCCTGCTCAGCCTGCATGTGCTCGCCGCGATCCTCGCGATCGGGCCGGTGGCGGTGGCCGCCAGCATCTTCCCCCGCTACCTGCGGCTGGCGGCGGTGGGTCCGGCGGACGGCCCGGCCGCGGGTGTGGCGCGGGCCCTGCACCGGATCTGCCGGGTCTACGCGCTGCTCGGGATCGCGGTGCCGTTCTTCGGCCTGGCCACCGCCGGCCCGCTGCACGTCTTCGGCGACGCCTGGGTGATCATCTCCATCGTGCTGACCGCCGCCGCGGCCGCCCTGCTCGCCGCCGTCATCCTGCCCGGCCAGCGCCGGGCGCTCGCTACCCTTCCCGAAGCCGCGCCGCGACCCGCCGCTGGCGACGACGAGCCCGCTCCGGCCGCCGCGGTCGCTCCGGCGGGCTCCGCCAGCTCGGCCGATTCCGGTGGTTCCGCCGGTTCGGTCGCCGTCGCGTCCCCTGCCCGGGTGGCGACCGACGCGTCGCCGGTGCTGTCCCGCGCGGCCGCCCGGCTCGGGATGACCACCGGCATCTTCAACCTGCTCTGGGCGGCCGTCGTCGTCCTCATGATCGTCCGCCCGGGCTCGACCACGGGCGTCTGACGGCCCGTGGGCCGACGCCGGGTCAGGCCGCCCTTTCAGCCTCAGGAGCGCGGAAGGCCCGGCGGTAGGACTGGGGGCTGGTGCCGACGAGGCGGCGGAAACGGTCGCGGAACGTGGACGGCGAGGTGAAGCCGACCCGTTCGGCGATCCACTCGATCCCGTGGTCGGTGGACTCGAGCAGCTGCTGGGCGCGGCGCAGCCGGGCGCGGGCCAGCCACTGGGCTGGGGTGGTGCCGGTCTGCTCACGGAACCGCCGCGACAGGGTACGAGTCGACAGGGCGCCTTGTCGGGCGATGGCGTCGAGGGACAGCTCCCGGTCGAGGTTGTCGGCGAGCCAGCGCAGCAGCGGCTCCAGCGAGACCCCGTCGGGCGCCGGCGGCTCGTGCGCGATGAACTGCGCCTGCCCGCCGGCACGCTCCAGGGGCATGACCGAGATCCGCGCCGCGTCGGCGGCCACGGCCGACCCGAAGTCGGCGCGGACCATGTGCAGGCACAGGTCCAGCCCGGCCGCCGCCCCCGCGGAGGTCAGGATCCGGCCGCCGTTGTCGACGAACAGCACCTCCGGGTCGACATCGACCCCGGGGTAGCGGGCCGCGAGTTCCGCCGTTCCCAGCCAGTGCGTCGTCGCCCGCAGCCCGTCGAGCAGCCCGGCCGCGGCGAGCAGGAACGCGCCCGAGCAGACCGAGGCCACCCGCGCCCCGCGACGGGCGGCGCCGCGCAGGGCGTCGACGACGACCGCCTCGACGGGGAGGGCCGGGTCGGCGGCGCCGGGCACCACGACCGTGTCGGCCTCGGCGAGCGCGTCCAGCCCATGGCGCGCCCGTAGCGTGAACGTCCCCGCGTCAATGTCGGCTCCTGGCCGGGCCGCGCAGACGACGACCTGGTAGGCCGGCCGGCCGTCGGCGAGCCGGGCCCGCCCGAACACCTCCACCGGCACCGCCAGGTCGAACGGAACCACCCCGTCGACCGCCAGCACCGCGACCAGATGCCGGCCGGCCGATCCCGCTACCGGGACGGGACGGACCACTGGCGCCGGCTCGACCGCTCGGCGAGACGCCTCCCCGGAGGCGGGCTGGCCGGTCCTTGGGAACGTCGTCATGGCTGGAACCTAGCCGACCGCCGGGTTCCAGCCATCTCGCCGCCACGGCCCTGCCATGATCTGGTGTGTTCGTCCGTGCTCCGGCCCCGAAAACGTGCTCCGGCCCCGAAAAATCCACCAGATCATGGAGGCCCCGCGGCAGGCCTGGCCCGCAGTGGCGACCGGCCAGCCTCCGGGTGGCACACCACCGTCCTGGCGGCCCCCGGTGGCTCTGATCTCCGTCCGGGTTTCCGCATGCGGACTGGTCCAGGGGCCGCCGAGAAAATCGGGAGAGGGAACGCGGCCGAGGCGCTACAGTCACCCGCGTGACGCAGCTGGGTGAGCGGGCCGGGCCGGGCGACGGGGCGGTGGCGAACCGGGCGTGGTGGGACGAGCGGGTGCCGATCCATCTCGCGAGCGACTACTACGACCTCGACGAGTTCCTCGCCGAGCCCGACGTACTGCGCGCCTTCGAGACCGACGAGGTCGGGGACGTCACCGGTGCCCGGCTGCTGCACCTGCAGTGCCACATCGGCCTGGACACCCTGTCCTGGGCGCACCGCGGCGCGACGGTCACCGGACTGGACTTCTCCGCCCCGGCGGTCGACGCGGCGGAGGCGCTGGCCGCCGAGCTGACGCTGCCGGCCCGGTTCCTCACCGCCGACGTCTACGACGCGGCGGACGTCCTCACGGGTGAGACGTTCGACATCGTCTACACCGGTATCGGCGCGCTCAACTGGCTGCCGGACATCGCCCGCTGGGCGGGTGTCGTGGCCAGGCTGCTCGCCCCCGGTGGCTTCCTCTACCTGGCCGAGACCCATCCGGTGCAGGACGTCCTCGACGACGAGTCGGGCTCGACGTTCGACCTCGACTACTTCGACATCGGCCCGATCGTCTGGGAGGAGGAGGGCAGCTACGCCGACCCCGACGCGGAGACCGACGCGAACGTGACCGTCGAGTACCACCACACCCTCGGGTCCGTTGTCTCGGCGGTCGCCGGCGCCGGGTTGCGCCTGGAGTTCCTCCACGAGCACGACTGCGTGCCGTCCCAGCGGTTCGACACCCTGGTCCACGGCGACGACGGCCTCTACCGGTTCCCGCCCGGCACCCCCCGCGCCCCGCTCCTCTACTCCCTGCGCGCCACCAAGCCCTGAGCGGTCCGCCCGGCCCCTGTTCGTCCACGCGAGCCCGCCCCGCGGCGCACCGGGTCAGAGGGTCCGGATCACCCGGGCCGGGTTGCCGACGGCCAGCACGTTCGCCGGCAGGTCACGGGTGACGACGGCGCCGGCACCGACGACCGAGTTCTCCCCGATGGTGACGCCCGGGCTGACGATGACGCCGCCGCCGAGCCACACGTTGTCGCCGATGGTGATCGGTTCACCCGCCTCGCGGCCGATGCGGCGCAGGACCGGGTCGAGCGGGTGGGTGGGTGTGAGCAGCTGGACGCCCGGGCCGATCTGGACGTCGGCGCCGAGGCTGATGCGGGCGACGTCGAGCAGCACGGCACCGGTGTTGACGAACGTGCCCGGGCCGATGGTCGTCTGGTAGCCGTAGTCGACGTGCAGCGGCGGGAGGATCTCGACCCGGTCCCCGACCTCGCCGAGCAGCTCGCCGAGGATCTCGGCGCGCAGCTCCGGCTCGTCGGCGCGGGTGGCGTTGTACCGCTCGCGCAGCCGCGCGGCCCGCAGCCGGTCGGTGGCCAGCTCCTCGTCACCCGCGTGGTAAAGCTCCCCGGCCAGCATCCGCCGCTTCTGTTCGGACACCGCCCGCACCGCCGCGGTCTGCTCGGGCATCGCCGTCTCGCCTCCCTGAATCCCCGGCGGACGCGGGGCCGGCACCCGTCCGGCCCCGCCTGGCACCGGCACGCTACGCCCATCCGCCGCGGCGGTCCGCCCGGTTCAGGCGACATCCGCCGGTTTCAGATCCCGATCAGGTAACGCGCGAGGGCGTCGGGCTGTGACAGCGCCATCAGGTGACCACCGGGCAGCACATCAGCCTCCACGCCCACACGGTCGCGTGCCACCCGCCGTTGGAAGTCCACCGGGAAGAAACGGTCGTCGGCTCCGGCGACCACCCTGACCGGTATGGCCGGCCAGGCGTCGAACGCGCAGACGGACTCGAAGACGGCGTCGCCCTCGTCGCGCTGATCCTCCCGGATCGCCGCCGCGTCCTCGGCGCAGATGTCGTGCAGGAAGTACGTCTCAAGGTCGAACTCGGCGCTGTAGCCACCCCGTTCGGCCGCGGCGGCCAGCGCCTGGGCCTGCCCGGTGTTGTCCCACCAGGCTCCCGGCGTCTCGCCCGGAGCCGGGATCATCGCGTTCACGAACACGAGCGCGGCCACCGGGACCGCCTCGGCGACCAGCGGTGCCGTGAACCCGCCGAGGGACTGCGCGACGACCACCACGTCGTCCCGGCCGTCGACCGTGGCGCAGACCAGCTTCGCGTACTCCGCCAGCCCCGCATCCGGACCGGTGCCGGTCAGGTCCACGGCGACCGCCTCGTGCCCGGCCTCGCGCAACAGCGGAACCACCCGATGCCAGTACGCGGCCACGCCCCCGGCGCCGGGAATCAGCGCGAAGGTCCGCGGCCGCGCCGGCATCGGAGTCCGCCCACTCGACTCGATCATCTCGTCCTCCGTTCCTGGGTTCTCCGGGTGTAGACCCGAAGCCGGGGTGAGACTCATCGCCGGTGCGGTGATGGTGGATGGTGGGTGGCGGGTGAGCGGAACGGCGCGCGGGACGACGCCCGTCGAGACCGGGCTGGGTCAGGGCACCAGCAGCCACCGCCCCCGCTGTCCCCCGCCGGCGACCTTGCCGTACGCCGCCGCCTCGGTCAGTGGCACCCGGCCGGCCACTCTCAGTTCCAGGACGCCGGCGGCGGCGAGGGCGAACAGATCGGCGAGCTGGGAGCCGTCGGGCTGGACGTTGACGATGGCGACCTCGATGCCCCGCTCGGGTGTGGCGGGAGACGCCGAGGTGACGCCGACGAACGTCCCGCCGTCGCGCAGGGCGCCGAGGGCCGCCGCGTGCAGGACGGCACCGTCGACGACGGCGTCGAACGACGGCTCCGGCAGCCGCGTGACCAGCGCGCGGGCCCCGGCGCTCAGCACGAAGTCGCGGTCGGACTCGCGGGCCAGTCCGGTGACGGCCCAGCCTGCGTGGGCGGCCAGCGCGACGGCGTACCCGCCCACAGCCCCGGCGGGGCCGAGCCGGTCCACCAGCTGCGCCGCGGTCGAGGCGTTGAGCGGCAGGGAAGCCGCGCCGACCGGATCGAGCCCGTCTGGCAGCCGCGCGGCGGTCGCCGCCGGCACGACGGTCTCCTCCGGGTGATTCGGTCCGACACCGGGGCGGGCGGGTGCCGTGCCTAACCAGCGGCGGGGGTGGCAGGTCTGCCCGTGCCCGATGCTGGTGCCGCCGGTGGCGAGGACAAGGGTGAGGGCATCTGGGTCTGGAAGGTCCCAGGCCCGCTGTCGCACGCGGACACTTGACCGCAGGTGGCCGCCGTCGCCTGGGCGAGCAGCGTGCCGGTCGAGCTGTAGGCGTAGAACGTCAGCGGCATCTGGCCGATGGCCTGGTACTGGGCGAGATCCGGGGTCGTGACCTGGATGCGGGTGATGAACGCGCCGGTCGCGGGCTCGAAGGGGACGACGACGGCGTCTCCGGTTGGAAGCGCGGCGACGAGCAGGGCGACCTGCGGGGACACCTGGCCGGCGGCCCACTGCCGCGCATTCCATTCGCCCAGCCTGCCGGACCCGTCTTCGCCGGAGTTGAACACCTCGACGGGGGTTGCTGGCGGCCGGGTCAGGTCGTGCCGGCCGGGCGACCACAGGAGAGGGCCGTTCAGGCCGGAGAAGTCGGGGACGCTCCCGGAGCCGGTGAAGGTCCGGCACGACCCGCCACCGCCAGCGTCGGCGACGAGGACCTGCAGGCCCCATCGGTCGGCGACGGCGACGAACAGGCGCGCCGCGTCCGGCGGCAGCTGGGCTTCGTAGGGCGTAGCGCAGCCGGCGTCGACCTCGTCGCGCTGAGCGTCGGTGAGGGTCAGCAGACGGGGGGTGTCGACGTAGCGCAGGTGGAGGGGCGGGCCGCCCGCGGCGGCGGGGACCTCGGTGGGGATTGCCGGCGCGGCGCCGCGGACCACGGTGGGGGACCCGGCCGCGGGCCGGATCGTCGTCCGGCTGTCCGCGCGGCCGCCGGCGAGGACGCCCGCCCCGATCACGACGGCGGCCAGGACGGCGGCGCCGGCCGGGACGGCGACGGCGAGGCGGCGGCGGCGCCGGGCGGCGGGCGCCGCGGCCAGCGCGGCGGGCAGCAGCTCGGCGGGCGGGTGGACCTCCAGCTGGCCGGTCGCCGAGCGCAGCCAGCGGGCGGCCGCGTCGTCGGAGCTGCCGGACGGGGTGTTGGTCATGGCGTCTCCTGCCGCGGGACGACGGGGCGTGTGACGCGGGACGGGGCCGGTGGGGCGGTGGGGCTGGCGAGCGCGGGGTGGGTGCGCAGCTTCGCGAGGCCCTTCGCCGCCTGGCTTTTCACGGTGCCGGCCGAGCAGCGCAGGAGCGCGGCGACCTCGGCCTCGGGCAGGTCCTCGCAGTAGCGCAGCACGACGACGGCCCGCTGCCGCGGTGGCAGCGTGGCGAGCGCGGCGGCGAGTCCCGCCCGGTCCTCGACGGCGGCGAGCTGCGGCGACGGTTCCGCCCGCTCCGGCGGCACGTCGACGAGGACCTGGCGGACCCGGTGGCGGCGGAACCGGCTGGTGTTGGTGTTGACCATCACCCGGCGGGCGTAGGCGTCGGGCCGGTCGTGGCCGCGGACCCGCGGCCAGACCACGAACACCCGGGTCAGCGTCGTCTGCGTCAGGTCCTCCGCCTCACCGGCGTCGCCGGTCAGCAGGTAGGCGAATCGCAGCAGCCCGGCAGCCCGCGGCGTGAAGTACGCCGTGAACCCGCCGTCGTCGCCCTCGTCTGTGCGCAACACGACCTCCCTCGCCTTACAGAGGCCGGCGGGCCGTCTCCAGGTTGCCCGGTTTTCCGAACTTTCCGATCCCAGGTGTGGGATGACCCCGCTGTTCTGGATCCACGTCGCGCCTTACGGCGAGGTGTCGCTACCCGAGGTCGTGCAGGTCGGAGAGGCGGAGGGTGACGGGGAACGGCTCGGCGGTGGTGAGGATGCCGCCCGGGTCGACGGACGCGTCGTCCTGGTATTCGCCCGTCGCGAGGTCGAGACGCAACGCGGTGATGGCCGGGCCGGTGCGCGGGGACGGGTCGATGATCCAGTAGGTCGGCACGCCGATGCGGGCGTAGATGGTTCGCTTGACGAGGCGGTCGAAGGTTCTGCCGGACGGGGAGAGCACCTCGACGGCCAGCACCGGCACGCCTGTGTACGGCCGGTCGAACGCGGCGGCGACGTCGGCCTTGCGCAGTACCACGACATCCGGCTCGACACTGCCGTGGCGCCCTGTCCGGATGGCCGGCGACGAGCCGAGGACGAACAGGTCCGGCGGGCAGGCGGCGGTCAGCAGCATCGCCAGCCGGGTGACGACGACCTGGTGCGGCATGCCGGGCGCCGGGCTCACGACGAGCATCCCGTCGATGAGTTCGTAGCGGTTGCCGTCGCCGCCGGGGATGCGGTCGAGATCGTCGACGGTGAAGCCACCCGGGCGGGAGACCAGCAGGGTCCCGTCGACGATCTCCGCGTGGCCGCCCTCGTCGGACAGGTCGGCGAGGTCGTCGGCCGTGAACCCGTCCGGGCCCGGTGCGGGGAACAACCACGGGTCGGGCGGGGGCGGTGTTGGCGGTGGAACGGCCATGACCGACATGGTGCACTCCTCGGGGCCAGGGACATGGGGCAACGGTGCGCGCCGGCCGGGTACGGCCGCCACCAACATCACGAAACTGTGGATGCGTGCCGGTTGTCCACGCCCCCGCCCGCGCGACTGTGGTCCCAGGGTGGTCCTACGACCTGTGGCGGGGCTGGGCGCGGCAGGCCGGGCGGTCACCGCCTGGCCCTCCACCGCGGCCGCGACACCGCCGACGTACAGCGGTTCCTGACGGATGTTCGCGACTCCGGCCCGATGATCCAGGGCCCGGATGCAGGATCCGTGATCACCGCGAGGGCGCCGGCGTACCGGTCGGCGGTGGGGACGCCGGCAGGACGCGGGCGAACGCCGTGACCGGGTCGACGACTCCAAACGGGCCGTGCGCGATGACGAGGCACGGACGAGGGTCTCACGGGGTGCCGCCCGAGTTCCCCGTCTGACGCGCAGGCTGCGGTCTGTGACTCGTTCGTCGGGGCGCCGTCACGGGCGCAGTTGGAGCGGGTCCCGAACGCCACGTCAGCGGAGGGCGGGTTCTCCTTTGGGGAACGCCGGCCCGAACGTGTCGGTCAGGTAGATGACCGGCGGGGTCGGCGCCCGCGATGACGTCGGTGAGATACGACGACGTCTGGAGCATCTCCGCCATCATGAGCTGACCTTCGCCGACCGTGAAAAAGTCTGCCAGCAACTCCGGTTTCCGTTCCTACCGGGATCCCAGCCGGGCCAGCTGGGCGGCGAGCTCGTCGGCCTGGCGTTCGGCGCGTTCGGCGCGGGCACGGGCGTCGGCGCGGGCCTCGACGAGGACGCCGGCCCGCTCGTCGGCGGCGGCCCGGTCGGCCTCGCGGGCGGCCGCCACCTCGGCGCGCACCCGGGCGAGCTCGGAGTCGGCCGCGGCCCGCAGGCGCGCCAGCTCGTCGGCGGCTTCGCGGCGCAGCCGGTCCGCCTCGGTGGCGGCGGCGGTGCGGACCCGGTCCAGGTCCGCCGCGGCGGCGGCCCGCTCGGCGGTCGCCGACTCACGCAGCGAGGCAAGCTCGGCGCGCAGCTCCGCGACGGCCGCTGTCGCCGCGTCGGCGTCCCGGCGGGCGGCGGTGAGCTCGCCGCGGGCGGCGGCGACCTGACCACGCAGCGCGGCCATCTCCCGCTCGGCGGTCGCCCGGATGGTCGCGAGCCGGGCGGCGGCCTCGGCGCGGGCTCCCTCGGCGCGCTCCTCGGCCTCCCGGCGGGCGGCCGAGATCTCGTCCCGGGCGGACGCGCGGGCGGCCTCGACGTCGGCGCGGGCCCGCTCGGTCTGCAGGGCGGCGCGCTCGCCGGCCTCATCGGCGTCGCGGCGGGCGGCGAGCGCCGCCGCCTCGGCCGTCTCGAGCCGGCGTTCGAGCTCGTCGAGGGCGGTGGCGGCCTCGGTGGCGACCGCCTCGGCGTCGGCGCGGGCGGCCGCCTCGTCGCGGGCCGCCGCCTCGGCGCGTCCGGCGCGGGCGGCGGCGTCCGCGACCCGGCGGGCGGCGTCCGCCTCGGCGGCCTCCACCTGCGCCTCGGCGGTGGCGACGTCGCCGAGGCGGCCAAGGGTCGTGGCGAACGCGTCCAGGGTGCGGCCCAGGTCGGCGGCCAGGTCGCCGACGTGGGCGGCCAGCTCGTCGGCGCGCAGTCGTGCGAGCGCCACCGGCCGTCGTGCCGCCTGCTCACCAGTGGGCCTGGCCGCGCCCTGGCCGCCGGCGCGCCCGGACCCGGGCCGCCTGCGCCCGTCACCGCCGACGGCCTCGCCGCTGACGCCGTCGGCCGCCGCGGCGAGGTCGCGGCGGCGGCGGTAGGCCGACAGCCGGGTATGCGCCGGGTCGTCGCAGTACGCCGGTGGCCGCCCCGGCCCGTCGGCCGGTGCGCACGGCCTCGGGCACCCCGGGTAGCCGCACACCGCGCTTTCGACCCGCGTCTGTGGGACCACCACGACCGGCGCCCCGCCCCCGCCGACCGGCGCGTCCGTCAGGCTCCGCGTGCCGTCGCCGAACGCCGAAGGGTCCGCCGGTCCCGCGGCCCGCCCGCCGGCGGACCCGGTCGACGGGCCCGCCGGTTCGTCGCCGCTCGAACCGGCCCCGTCGTCCGCCGCGTCCCGACCCGTCCTCGTTGTCCTCGCCACGCCCAGCCCTTCCGTCCCCACCCAGATCCGCCCGTTCCGTTTCGTCAAGAACGTAGCAGAGACGCAACGGAACGACGGAACGAAACGCTTCGGGTCGCGCGACGAAAAGTCTGACGCTCGATAAGCTGCCGTTCTCGTGAGTTAGATGCCGCTAGAGGTCGCGACCGGCGAGGGTGCGCTGAAGGTAGGCCATAGCGCGAGCCAGTAGGTCAGGAGCCAGTGCTTCGACTGCTGGCACGACGCGCACGTTGCACGTCGAACAGAGCAGGCCACGTACCCGGCCATCGCGGTGGTCATGATCGACGTGTACGCGGTTCCCGGGCAGTGAGGACAGGACTACGTCGCAAACGGGGCACTTGCCGTCCTGCGACGCCATGAGGGCCGCATAGGCGCTGACGGTCAGCCCATACGTTCGTAGCCAGTGGTCACGGCGTATCCGCTCCAAACCGCCCTCGATGCGATACCTCTCCCGATTTCGGGAGTTGGCGCAGTCCATGCAGTCGGTTCGCCAACGGCCGGCGGACACCTGACGGTAGGCCGGACGCGGCATGCGCTGACCGCACTTCGCACTGTGCACTGCCCGGGCGTTTCACGGTTCGCGGCCGGGCGTAAGCAGATTCCGCCAACTCCCGGTCACAGCGCGCGCATCGCCGACGTCCGTTGGTCACCAGGAGATCCGTTCGGCGGCTCGCGGCCTCATCAGGGTCAATGTGTGGATCTATCACGACCCGATCATGGCTTGCCGGTGTGACGAAATTGCCCGGCCCGTTCCGCGTGAGCTGGCTCCAGCCTCGGACGGACTCCGCGGTCGAGTTCTCCCGGATGGGCGCACTCTGGCCAGCGCCGACGGCACGGTGCGGCTGTGGCAGCTCCCGTGGGCCATGCGCAGCGCGTGTCAACCTGAGTGGAACTGGTCTGCGGCGCTTGCTCAGGTGGATCGGACGGTTTCGTTCCGATGTTCCTCAGGCCTGGGGAAGCGGATCCCCCCATGCCCCAGCGCCCGCGCCTCAGCCGCCATCACCAGCCGGCGCTGCCGCTCATCCAGATGCGGGAACTTCGCCCCGAGCACCCGCCGAACTCCTCCATGCAGGCCATACCTCGCCAAGACAGGCGAACCCGGAAGCTACGGGTTATTTTTCCGCAAACCCTGAACGACATTGCTATCTGAGCCATCCCGGCGCGCTGGATGGTCAGGCGATAGCCCTACGGCTTGCGGGCGACGCCGATGACATGCGCGCTCGTTCCGAGCATCGACGGTTCGGTTTCGGTCAGGCGGACGGCCCTGAGCAGATCGGCGGGGTCGGTCATCCGCTGCGCCAGGTCTCCCAACAGCCAGGCGAAACCCTCGACCGCGACGAGGCGGATGTCTCGATAGCCGGCGAGGTCGAGCTCCGCGCGCAGTTCCTCAGGGTGGTGAAAGTAGGCCCAGAAGCTGCCATCGGCGGGCCGGTCCGGGTCCTGGCTGAGGCCGACACGCAGGTTGCGGTCAAAGTTGTCCCAGATCTCGCGGCTTCCCAGCAGGCCCTTCAACGTCGCGTCGAGGACCCAGGCGTGCCGGGCGATGACCTCGACCAGAACATCACCGCCCGGCTGAAGGACCCGGGCCGCCTCGCGCAGCGCCGCGACCCGGTCATCCCGCTGGACAAGGTGATAGAGCGGGCCCATCAGCAGAACGGCATCGGCCGTCTGATCGGGCACCGGAAGACGACGGGCCTCACCCAGCTCGGCTCGAAACGGCGCGTGCGGTTGCGCCCGGGATCGGGCCTGCGCCATCTCGACATGGCGGGCAACCGGGTCAACAAGGAGAACGTCATGGCCGCGCCCGGCGAGGTGCGCGGCGTGGGTCCCCGGACCGCCACCGACGTCCACGACGCGGCCGTGCCCGGGCAGGAACCGCGTGAAGATGTCCCAGGTCCGCAGCCGGACCAGGTCGCCCAGGCCCGGCCGCCACAGACGGTCGTCCTCGTCAACCCGCTCATACTGGGCCGTCATCCGGCTATCGATCTCCACCCTGCCCAGTATGAAAAGCCCGCCCCCGCCTGGCGATCAGTTTTGCCTGCCCGCCGCGACCGCAGCTTTCCGCTTCGCGACCATTGCCACCGCGACCTGCCGCAGATCCAATGACAGATCAAGACCTTCAGCCCTACCGGCCTATCTGAGGCATCGCAGCTCACGCCATGGCAGACCCGACCGGCGAGGTTGGAAAGATCACGAATCCCAGACCAGCCCGAGGAGACAGATCAATTGATCATGAACCGAGATGGTGACGCGCGGGAGCTGTTCGCCGCGACAGCCTGGTACTACGCGCGATTTCGACCCGACTATCCTTCGGCATTCATCGATGACGTGGTGCGGCGCTTCCGTCTCGACGGCACCGGCCGGCTCCTCGACCTCGGCTGCGGCACTGGACAGCTGACCCTCCCGCTCGCCCGTCACGTCGCCGAGGCAGTCGGCGTTGACCCGGAGGCAGAGATGCTGCGTGAGGCAGCGGCGCAGGCCAGGGCGGCCGAGGTCGCCAACGTGACATGGACGCTGGGCCGTTCCGACGACCTGCCGGGAATGTTCGGGCGGTTCCGGCTGGTGACGATGGGCCGGTCGTTCCACTGGATGAACCGGGACCAGGTCCTCGCCGCTCTTGCCGGCATGGTCACAGACGACGGCGGCATTGTGATCGTCGGTGACTCCTGCCTGGTCCAGGCGAGCACTCCCTGGCAGCGCACGGTCGACATGGTGCGGCAGCGCTTCCTCGGGCCTGACCGCCAGCCCGCGAACACCACGCCCACGCAGGCCGCCGAAGGCGCCGAGCCGGTCCTAGCCCGCTCCGCGTTCCGGCATGTCGAACGCCTTACCTATGAGTTCTCCCGGCACTGGACCATCGAACGGATCATCGGCTACCTCTACTCGACGTCGTTTCCCCTGCGCCATCTCCTCGGCGACCAGCAGCCTGCCTTCGAATGCGCCCTTACCGACGCCCTGCAGGAACTCCCCGACGCCGACCTCGTCGAAGCTGTCACGGTCCGGGCGCTGATTGCAATCAGGGCATAGCCAAACGACGCCACGGATCTCAGCCAGAGCGAGCACCTTCGACGAGGTGACGCGAAAGATCATGCTCTCCGGACCAGATCCAATAAGACAGGCCAATGGATCATGGGCAGCTTCAGCGGCCTGCGCAGCGGGTCCGAGCGCACCAAAGGAATCACGGCACATCGGGTTCGTCGCGGAAGCCCACAGAACCACGCCGCGTTCCTGGTGCGCTGGGCCGACGGCCCTGTTCTCGACCGTCATGGTGAGTAGCAGCGCTACCGGCATGCGCTGGCCGCCGCCGGGTTCGGCGTGGTCCGGGATTGAGGCGACGAGGGAAGGCCGTGGGTGCGGCCCGCCGGGGTTCGACCGCGCGTGCCGCGGCGCTGAGCGAGGATCGACAGCGTGACCGATCAGACTTCGGCGCAGGACGGGTTCGATGTGACCTTCTTCCTGCGGCTGCTGCTGGGCGTCGGGGGGATCCTCGGGACGGCCATATACCTGTTCGACGCGATGCTCACGGCCAGCAATTTTCCTCCATCCGACGAATTGCCGACCCGAGCCGCCATCCTTTCCGGCGATCGGGCCCTGATCCGCGCCGCCGTCATAGTGGCCGGCGCACCCCTGGCCGCGCTCGTGCTGGCCTGGTTGGTCCACAACCGGGGCGCCGTCAAGCGATGGACGGTCGCGTTCGTCATCGGGCTGATAGCCGCCGGCCTGATCCTCGATAGCCGGCACGACTACCTGCACCAGTGCCTGTTGACAGCGACAGAAGACCGGCTGGGGAAGCACTGCGTCGAGTACACCGACGCCTGGAGGTATGCATCGTCGGGGTACGTAGACGGGGCGTCCGCCCTGGTCGCGAACGCTCGTAGCTCGATGGAACGGGTCGCATGACCGAGGTTGGGCTACGGCCAGCGACATCCGGTGACAGCGAGTTCTGCTTCGCGCTGCACCGCGACGCGATGGGCAGGTACGTCGAGCAGATCTGGGGCTGGGACGACGCCCTCCAACGCGCCCACCACGAGCGGACCTTCGACCCGGCGCGGACCCAGATCATCACGGTGGACGGCCACGACGCCGGCTCGATCAGCGTCGAACGCCGGCCGACCGAGACCTACCTGGGCCGGATCGAGATCCACCCCGGCTACCAGGGGCAGGGCATCGGCAGCCGCCTCATCCAGAGCCTCCTCGACGAGGCCGCTCGCCGCGGCCACCCCGTCACCCTCGACGTCCAGGCCGTCAACCAGCAAGCGCACGCCCTCTACCGGCGGCTCGGCTTCCACGACGTCGCTCGGCACGGCCAGAACAACATCAAGACCAGAATGAGCTCCGCCCGACCCCGCGAAGAATCGTCGTCCGTCGCGGCGAGGCGGCCGGATCGCAATCGCTCACGCGGTTAAGTATCGGACGTCCTGAAGGGCCACGATGACCCACCGGGGATCTTGTCGGCAAACGGTCGTCTGTCGACACCGGTGTGCCGTCTCACCGAACCTGCTTCGCGATCAAGGGCCTTGAGTTGGGCAGCGCGGATTCGCTGAGACAGTCCGTGGTGCGCCGTCTTGCTGAACCAGCTCTGCGACGCGGGTTCTGCGCGGACGTTTCACCAGATCTGCTCCCTGGAACGGGTCTGGAGGGCGGACCCGGCGACGGCGGTGAAGGCGCCGTCGTGCAGGAGGGGCACGGCGGTGTCGGCGTCGAGTTGGGCGGCGGCCTCGATGTCGTCGTCCCAGCCGAGTTCCAGCAGTTCCCGCCCGGAGACGGAGCCGCGCAGTTCGTCGTGCAGGACGGGTGCTGCCGCGTCGAACGCCGCCCGGGCGGCGCGGGCTTCCGGGGACAACTGGGTCCGGGTGAGGTCGCCGGCCTCGGGCGATGACCGCGCCGGCGCCGAGGAGGTCCTCGACGGCTGGGCGCAGCGGGCCGGCGTGCGCGGTTCCCGACGGGTCCGGCCAGCGTTCCCCGGCCGCGATCACCGCGACGGAGCGGCCAGCGGCGACGTTGTGGGCGAGCAGGTCGCCGACGGCCGCGGCGTTGCGCAGGCAACCGGCGACCGGTGCGGCCCCGTATGCGCTGGCGGCGGCGGACAGCGTGGCGCCGTTCGGGGAGGGCAGGACCAGGCGTCGAGCATGACGAAGAAGCCGAGGATTCCCGTGACCACCGAGAGGCCGTCGCGTCCGAGTGGCCCCGTCGTGGCCCAGCGCCGGATGGTCAGGACGCCGGCCCCGAGTGGTGTCAGAGCGACGGCAAGTCCGGCCGGTCGGGGCGGTCGTGCATCTGGTGGCCGCCGCTCATCGAGGAGGGCCGGGACCTGTCCTCGATGAGCGGCATCCTGGCCGACAGCTCCTATCGTCTGCCGCCGGCCTGACTGCCGGGCCTCACTTCAGGTGCCGGGCGAAGAACCGGCTCCCGTTGTCCCCCTCGAACTGCGGGACGCCGGTGTGCCCGCCCATATTGGCGTGCAGCGTCTTCTCCTTGGAGCCGAGGGCGTCGAACAGGTCCAGGGCCATCTGCCGGTCGTTTCCCTCGTCGTCCCACTGCAGGAGGACGTGCAGCGGAATGGTGACCTGCCGGGCCTCCTCGAACATGGTGCGGGGCACGAAACTCCCGGCGAACAGAAGGGCGGCCGAGATGCGCGGCTCGACCACCGCCAGCCGGACGCCGATGGCGATCACCCCTCCCGAGTACCCGACCGGGCCGCCGATCTCGGGCAGCGAAAGGACGGCGTCCAGGGCGGCCCGCCATTCCGGGACCGCCTTTTCGACCAGCGGCAGGACGAGCCGGTCGACGATCTCGTCGTCGACCGGCTCGCCGGCCGCCAGCGCCCGGCGCAGGTCGGCGCGGGCCTTCTCGGCCGCGGCGGAACGGGGCCGGTCACCGCTCCCGGGGAGCTCGATGGTGACCGCGGCGAAGCCCTCCGCCGCGGAGTGCCGGGCCCGCTCCACCAGTCGGGGGTACATCCTGTGCAATCCGCCGGGGTGGCCGACCAGGATCAGCGGGGCAGGTGCGGACGCGGATGCGGATCCGGGCGTCCACAGGATGCCGGGGATGTCGCCGAGGGCGAATTCGCGCTCGAGAACACCGTCGTCGAGGCGCTTTTCAGAAGTGAATCGCATGGTCGTGCCTTCCGGGAGTGCTCGTGAACGGCGCTCCCGGACGACCTATCGTCCGACCGTGACCCCGGAGGGGAGCACCCATGTCGATACTGCGTTCACGGGTACCACCTCCTCGTCCTCTCGCACGGCCTCCGGAAAACTAGCAGTGGTCGCCGTGATCCGCCAACAGGTTTTTGCGGAGGCCCCGCGGCCGGACACCACGGAGCCACTCGCCGCGCTCCGCCAGCCCGATTTCGCAGGTCGAGTCATGGACTGTGCTCGGCAACGACCAGGCCCCGCCCCAGTGGAGCCGGGGGATCGCTGAGCGGACTGTGACCGTCCTGCCGCGGTCCAACGTCAATCGGGCCCAGGCCAAGATGGGGATCTCCCGAACCGTCCCGGCCAGCGCAGAACTGATGCGGCTCTATGCCGACTACCTCACCGAGCGGGAGGTGTTCCTCGCCGATCCGGGGCCACCGCTGAGAGGTCGCTGCCGGCTGACCGGGTGCGCGGTGGCGACCCGCCGGTTAGGGACGTCCGGCCGAGGCCTGTGCACCCGACGCCGGGAGCGGTGGCAGCAAGGTGGCCGTCCGGATCCGCATGCCTGGGCTGCGACATTCGGCCTATTCACTACGGAGATCGTGGCTCAACGGGATCTGATCAAGGACGGCTGGCAGGTCAACTACTTCACGTTCCGGCTGACCCAACCGCCTGGCGACAGCATGACCTCCGTCACATGACTCGAGCCGGAGATCCACCCGCCCATGACCGCCGGGTGAGCGGAAGGTGCGTGGTTCATCCTGGTCATCCGTTGGCACAGGATTGGCGGCATGGCACTGCGACTTGTTCAGGTGAATTTCAAGGCTCGGGATCACTCGGCGCTCGGCGGGTTCTGGGCGGAGGCGCTCGGCTGGGGCGTTTCCAGCGAGGGACCCGGTGTGACCAACGTTGAACCCGTGGGCTTCGCGTGGCCGGACCCCGCCGCGGTCTGCGTCGATGTCGTCGCCGTCCCGGACCCCGAAACGGTGAAGTACCGCGTGCACATCGATCTCGCCACCACCTCCGCGGCCCATCAGACGGAGCTGGTCGCGCGCCTGAAGGAGCTCGGGGCGACGCCCGCCGACGTGGGCCAGGGCGTCGTCCCGTGGACGGTCCTGGCCGACCCGGAGGGCAATCTGTTCTGCGTGCTGGAGCCTCGGGAGATCTACCGGGACACCGGGCCGATCGCCGCGGTGGTCGTCGACTGCGCGGATCCGCGCGCCATGGCCCGGTTCTGGGGTGAGGCGATGGACTGGACCCTGCACGAGGTGACCGACGATCACGCGCGCCTGCGCTCCGCCAGGGGCGTCGGCCCGTATCTGGAGTTTCTCCGCACGCCCGATGCCCAGACCGCGAAGGGCCGCGTCCATCTCGACCTGCTGCCGTACCCCGGCGACGATCAGGAGGCGGAGGTGGCCCGACTGAAGGCCCTCGGCGCGACGCTCGCCAATGTAGGCCAGGGCGACGTCCCATGGACGGTCCTGGCCGACCCGGCGGGCAACGAGTTCTGCGTCCTCGCCCCGCGGCCTGACATGTAGCCGCCTCGCTGACCAGTCGGCGGTTCCGCGGTCGGTGGCGGGATGCGTCAGGCGGCGGTGCGGTCGCTGACGGGTCGACGGCGCAGGCCTGCCTGCTGGAGCGCTGGCGGTAGGTATGCCTGGTCGAGGGTGCCGACGTCGGTGCCCGGCGGGACGATCTCGTCGATCCGGTCGAGGATGTCGTCGGTGAGTGCCACGTCGATGCCGGCGAGAAGGTCGTCGAGGTGGCTCATCGTGCGCACCCCGGCGAGCGCGCTGGTCACGCCGGGATGGGCGATCGCGAACGCCATGGCGAGATGGGTCAGCGGCAGGCCCGCCTGCTCGGCCAGGGAGATGAACCGCTCGACGGCGTCGAGACGACGTTCGTCGTTGAGGTGCCTGAAGTAGCCGGCGCGGCGCAGCTCGTTCTGCTGGCCCTTGCGGACGCGCCCCGTGAGCAGTCCCTGCCCGAGCGGGCCCCGCACCAGCGTTCCCATCCCATAGCGCTGAGCGACTGGCAGCGCCTCGCGTTCGATGCCGCGGTTGAGTAGCGAGTACGGCGGCTGCTCTGTGCGGAACCGTTCCAGACCGCGCCGCTCGGCGACCCACTGGGCTTCGATGATGTCGGACGCCGGCATCGCGGACGTCCCGATCGTACGGACCTTCCCGCTGTGGATCAGGTCGGTGAGCGCGGAGAGCGTCTCCTCGATGTCCGTGGCCGGGTCCGGCCGATGTATCTGGTAGAGGTCGATGTGGTCGGTCCGCAGCCGGCGCAGCGAGTTCTCGACCGCGGTCACGATCCAGCGCCGCGAGGCGCCCTGCTGGTTGGGGTCGTCACCTGTCGGGCGGCTCACCTTGGTCGCGAGGACGACGTTGTCCCGTCGTCCCTGGAGTGCCTTGCCGACGACCTCTTCGGAGTCGCCGTAGGCGTCGGCGGTGTCGATGAGGTTGATTCCCGCGTCCAGCGCCTTGTGGATGATGCGGGCCGAGTCGTCGGGGTCGGGGTTGCCGACGGACGTGGCGAACATCAAGGCGCCGAGCGCGTAGGGGCTGACCTTGATCCCGGTCCGGCCGAGCGTGCGGTACTGCATGCGAAATCTGCCCTTCTCCGCAAAGAGATATCCAAATAGCCAGCAACGCCGACAAGTCAGCGGCGGGCGGATGTGGCTGTCGCGCAGGTGCCGCAGGTGGCACGCGACACCTCTCCGGTGCTCGTCCCGTCGCGCCGACGGGGCGCCGCCGGTCCGCCGAGCCGGATTCCAGCGTGCGGCGGTGCGGGCGCCGTCGGGAGAGACGTCCTTATCCGGGGACGGGCCGTCCCTGGCTGCGTCTGGCATCCCGGGCATGGTGGAGGGGTGGACAGAACCGAACTGGCCGACTTCCTGCGCCACTGCCGTACCCGGCTTGCCCCTGCCGACGTCGGGCTGTCGCAGGGCGCGCGACGCCGCACCCCGGGACTGCGCCGCGAGGAGGTGGCGCAGCTGGCGGGCATGTCCACCGACCACTACACGCGCCTCGAGCAGGCCAGGGGCTCACGCCCGTCCCGCCAGATGCTCGCAGCCGTCGCCCGCGCGCTGCGGCTGACCGGCGACGAGCGGGACCACCTCTTCTATCTGGCCGGCGAGGAGCCTCCGCGCAGCCGGCCGACCTCGGAGCATGTCCGCCCCGGCCTGCTTCTCGTCCTCGACCGGCTGACCGACACGCCCGCCCGGGTGGTGAGCGACCGCGGCGACATCCTCGCGCAGAACGCGATGGCCACGGCACTCCACGGTGACGCGTCCGCCCGCCCCGACGCGGAACGCAACGTCGTCTGGTGCTACTTCACGGACCCCTCCGCGCGGGAGCTCTTCCCGGCCGAGGACCGCGACCATGCCGCCCGCGCGGCAGTGGCGGACCTGCGTGCCGCCTCCGCCCGCCGCCCGGACGACGCGCGGCTGGCAGGGCTCGTACGTCGGCTCCGCGCCCACAGCGAGGAGTTCTCGGCGCTGTGGGACACCCACCACGTCGCCGTCCGCCGAGCCGACACCAAACGCTTCCTGCACCCGGTCGTCGGCCTGCTGGAGCTGGACTGCGAGGTACTGCTGAACCCGGAGCACGACCAGCGGCTGGTCGTCTACACCGCCCGTCCCGGCAGCAGCTCCTACGAGCGGCTGGAACTGCTGCGCGTGGTCGGTCTCCAGGATCTGACCCGTGGCTGAACCGCTCCGTCGGGTCCGCCGGCGTCCGCGGCAGCGATACCGCCTGCGCCCCGCGGCCCGCTCACCCACCCGGCTCACAAACAAACAAAGCCGAAATGCCGTCGGCTAACTCCAGTCAATCCCGAAGTCAAGGAAAAATCCACCAGCCTGGCCGGTTACCCCCGGTGAACACCTACAGGCGATATGGTTAGGCTCATGGGCATGTCGGGACTTTTTGGCTGGTTCCGTCGTCGTCGCGAGCGGGGCGATGCAGCGGCGGCGGCCCATCTCTACTTCGTGCGCGGACGAGTCGCCGCCACCCCAGGCGCGGCGCTCGTGCACGTGCTACAGGTCTATCAGTACGCAGCGCGGGGAACGAAGGCGATTGTCCGGGACGACGCGAGCGGCTATGCCTTCGACGCCTGGTTCTGGTGGGCACGAGTCGGTCCTGGGCAAGCCGTCGCTGTCCATGCCGGCGCTGGGTGGGGTCCGCACACCCAGCGCGACAACGTCCTCTACGTCGGGCAGGAAAACGGGGCCTCCGGCGTCCTGGAAATTCTCCCCGCCGGCATTGTCGCTCGGGCCGCACGGCACGCCGGGCGCCATCTGTGAACGCCAGCGTCAGTAGCTGATGTAGCTGGGTATGTTCCTTGGCCAGTGCCCCGGCCGGCGGCCGACGGAGACCTCCTGCGCGAACTGGTTGGACGGAATCATCGAGCACCAGTGCTGTGCTGGAACTCCTGTAGGCGTCGATCCCCGAGGGTACTTCTCCCATCTGCCTTCCTTCCCATGTCACAGGCAGCTGGGGCCGGGACTCGGGTCCGTGTCACCGCGGTGAACGCCTTGTGTGTATTGAGGTACCAGACGATGGCCCGTTATCCGAAAACGGCTGCGACCCTCTTGGTGGCCTCTCCCTCGATCTCGATGTACCGCCTGCAGCCATTTGGTGCTGCCCGGATCGGGTGAGGCGGCTGTTGCGTCGTGACCGACGCAGTCACACGGTCGGGGTTGGCGGCGGAATATCGCTGGTGTCGGAGTGGTGGCGGCGGGCGGCGAAGATCAGATGCGTACCGCCGTTGAGGCAGCCTGACTGACGGCACGCCCATGTCTCGTTGTCCAGGAACCGCGCCCAGTGCGCCGGGTCGGCCTCCAACCGGGCCAGGGCCCCGATGTCGCCGAGCGAGGACCAGTTTGATGCCGACATCCCGATCAGCAGGCCTCCGGCCTGCGCGACCAGGCCGGGGATCTGCTCGGAGCGGTACATGGTGCAGACATGGCCGGCGGGCTGAACGGGCCGCAGGTCTCCAGTACTCAGGACCACGTCGTTGGCGTCGTCGCCGTAGTCCATGATGATGTCCACCACGCCGGGCATGAGGTGCCGGTAAGCGCCCAGGGTGGACATCACCGACGCGACTACCGTGCCGCCCGGGCGGGTGACCCGAAGCAGTTCCCGCAGCGCGGCCGGCGCGTCCTCGAAGACGTAGGACAGCGGGCCGCCGTAGGCCACCGCAAGGTCGAACGAGCCATCGGCACACCAGGACAGATCCCGCACATCCGCGACCCGGAAGTCCTCCACCACGCCGCCCAGCTCGGCCTCAGTGATCCGCCGCTGGTTGTCCACCAGCTGCACAGAGGAGATGTCGGTGACGGTGAGCTGGGCGCCGCGCCGTGCCAGGTACTGGGTGAAGATCCCGGGACCGGCGCCAATCTCCAGCACCCGTGGAGCGGACGTCAGATGCTCATCGAGGAAACGGCGGTGGATCTCGAAGGAAACCCGTCCGGCGACATCCTTGCGCAGCCGCTCCCATTCCTCGCCGAAGGCGTCAAAGACCTCCCGCACCCGCGCGACCGACTCATCCGTCCCTGGCGACATCACCCATCCCCTGTCACACACCCAGCCAGCACGGCGGCAGGCCCACCTCACGCAGTACAGGCAATTCCGTACCCGGTCGCAACTGGATTTTCCGGCACATCCGCCCCAACCTGCCGCCGCGGCTTCTCTTCAACGAGGAACGTCGCTAGGCCAGCCGCGTGCTGGGTCAGCTCCTGCTCCTGGCTCACGACACCTCCTCCGTCAACGGTCGTAGCGCGTCGAGGTGGCTGGTCATGTCCAGCTGGAAGCGGCCGTAGAGGTTGACGTGGGTCCAGAACAGGGCGGACAGGCCGCGCTGGTCGGCGTCGGTGAGCCTCGCCGTCCAGGCCGGGTCGGTCAGGACGCGTTGGTCAAGGACGGTGTTGACGTAGGCGACGGCGGCCTGCGGCAGGTGCAACGCGAGCACGGAGATCTCCACGGATTCGCGGTCTGCTCCGGTGAGCTGGCCGTCCTTGCCATGGCTGAACTCCCCTCCGCGATCCGCGAGCACCTCGACCGGATCCAACGACCTGTCATCGACGACCCGGCGCTCGCGATCGGCAGCGCGAAGGAACTCATCGAGAGCACCGCGAAGGTCGTCCTGACCGAGCGCGGTCTCCTCGTCGACGAGAAGGCCGACGTCCCCGCGCTCATCCGCCAGGCCCAGCAGGCCCTCGGCCTCCAGGACTTGACGCGTGTGGCTGAACCGCTCCACCGGGTCCGCCGACGCCCGTGACAGCCATACCGCCTGGGCCCGGCGTCCGGTCGTCGATGTCGCCCTCCACTCTCTGCGCGGCCGACATCGGCGACATCGACGACCAGGCCAGGGTGCATCTCGAGTTCGCGCACCGGGACGATGCGGGCGGGCTGCTCGGTACAGGATCCTCCGGTCAGGCGCCGGAGGAACGCGGGATTGGCGCAGCACGGCCGCCCGTGCCAGCCGTCCCAAACACACATCAAGAGGCTGCACGCGCCCCGTGAGCGGCGCGGTACCGTCCCACCAGGTGATCGCGGCTATCTCGTCGTTAGGGGTGAAAGGGGTGCCCGAGGCGGCGCGTCCGGCGTACACCGCCGCGTACTCGGTACGCTGCTCGGGGCCCAGAATGAACCGGGCGAAGCCGGCGAAAAGGAGCCGCTCGACCTGGTAGCCGGATTCCTCGTGTAGCTCCCGTACCGCCGCCTGCCGCGCTGTTTCATCTGGGTCGATCCTCCCTCCTGGCAACTCCCAGCGCTGCCGATGACGGTCGAACACCAGCAGGAGGCGGCCGTCATCGGTCCAGAGCGCGACCAACGAGGCGGGCAGCGGAGCGTCACGGAGGTCGGCATTCTCGCCGACCTCGTGGAACGCCACCAGGAGGTTCCCGTTCTCGTCCGCGGCGAGGGGGACCAGATTCGCATCGCTCACGCGGACGAGTATCGGACGCCTCGCTGCTGCGTCGCTTGGAAGCGGCCACGGAGCGGATCCGCCGCCTGGAGGCCATGAGGCACGCTCGGCTCCATGGACAGCGTCTCCCCGCCGGGCGAGTCACCCCGCGACCTCAGCACCTGGACCTTCGACGAGGTTCGGGCATGGGCCCAACGCCCCGACCATCACGGCCAGGACCTGGAGCACATCAGGACGGCCGCGGTTTTCCACGCGCAGGACGACCGATACGCTTCCGAGGACCGCAAGAGGTGGGCCAAGCTGGCCTTGCAAGTCAATGCCCGGCACGCCCGGAGACAGCCCATGGGAAAGCGGTCGACCAGGCGGCGAGTGCGCGTGAGGGCGCCCACGTGGGGCGCCGCCGGCAGGAATCTCGTGTTCAAGGTCGGCTGGCGCCAGAAAGATCATGACTCGTTGCGCCGGCTCCGGCCCCGTCAGCACAAGGCGCTGGCTGCGTGCACATCGCGGAGGGTTTGCCGCGCGACTTCACTGAAGTCGTCGCCGTTGGTCGTGTCGCTCCAGCGCTCATAGGCGATTTTCAGGGCGAGTGCGCCCAGTTCCGCGGCCACGCACGAGGTCAGGTCGGGAACGTCGCGCCGCCTGAGCGCGTCGGTCATCGATGCGGTGAGACCGAGGCCCTTCAGCGCCTCGCGTTCCTGCAGTTCCGGGTTGGTGGCGATCACTGCCCGCCTGCGGGCGCTGAATTCGCGGCGAGCGGGTGTGAAGGCCTCCCGCCCGACCGCGTCCAGAGCATGAGCCACCGCTTCAAACGGCGTGGCGGTCGCCGGCGCCGCGGCGATCCCCCCGACGAGCAGCCCGGTCATCGTGTCCCCACCGAAGAGGACTTCCCGCTTGTCCTGGAAGTGCCGGAAGAAGGTGCTCTTCGTCAGCCCCGCGCGCTCCGCGATCTCGACCACCGTCGTGTGCTCATAGCCCCGGTCCTCGAACAGTTCGAGTGCGGCGGCGACGAGTCGCTCCGATGCGTTGGGTTGCCAGCGGGCCACGAGAACAGGGTACGGCACTCGGTCCCGTCACCTGTGTACAGTGATGGGACCAAGTTCCATCACGCGTCCGTCTGTCCATCGGGAGGCCCGCCCATGAGCCGAGCCATCGTCTATCAGACGTTTGGAGGTCCGGAGGTACTGGAGCTGCGAGACGTCTCGCAGCCGCACGCCGGCCCGGGCGAGGTGCGCGTCCGCGTGACAGCCGCCAGCCTGAACCCGATGGACTGGGTCATCTCCTCGACCCCCGCGGCGGCGGCCGCATTCGGCGTCACCGTGCCGGCCGGGTTCGGGTACGACTTCGCCGGCGTCATCGACGAGGTCGGAGCCGGCGCCGACGGTTTCGCCGCGGGTGATCGCGTCTATGGCGGCGCGATGGCGAAGGCCGCCGCCGACTTCCTGGTAGTGAAGATTCCAGCTCCGGCACCCGACGTGCTTTTTCACACGCCGGACGGCATCGGCGACGAGGTGGCGGCCACGATTCCGGTGGCCGGCCTGACCGCCGCCGCCGCTCTGGAGGCGATCGGCCTGCGGGTCGGTGACACCGTCCTGGTCGGCGGTGCCGCCGGCGGCGTGGGCGTGTTCGCCGTGCAGCTCGCGAAACTCGCTGGCGCCCGAGTGATCGGGACCGCCTCGGAGCGCACGTTCGAGTTCCTGCGGCAGTTGGGCGCCGAGCCTGTGGCGTACGGCCCGGGGCTCGCGGACCGGGTGCGGACGCTGGCTCCCGATGGCGTGACCGCGGCTACGGACCTGTTCGGTACCGAGACGGCCGAGACCGCGCTCGCGCTGGGCATACCGCCTGAGCGGATCTCCACGATCGCCGCGGGCCCGAACCCTCCCGGCGGCGTGCGCGCGACCGGGGGCAGCGAAGCCGGACCGGCCAACCTGGAGCGGATCACCGACGCGATCCTCGCCGGCAGGATCGCCGTGCCCATCGCCGCGACCTTCCCGATCGAGCAGATCCGCGACGCCGTCGCGCTGCAGGCCGGGCGCCACGCCCACGGCAAGATCGTGATCAGGCTGTAGCCACGCGCACGCGTCGCCGTCGACCTCCGGCTGTTCAGGCAGCGGCCTTGGAGGCAGCGCGCAGCTTCTGCACCGCCATGACCGCGCCGAAGATGCCGTAGCCGACGTAGCCGACCGCCTTGCCGCCCCACTCGGCGTAGAGGTAGTCGATGGCGTTGGTCAGGGCGGCACGCAGGCGGGGGCGGCTCCGCGTCAGGCCTCGGGGCGAGGACGCAGAACTCGTTACCCGCCGGGTCGGCCAGGACCGTCCATGGGACGTCGCCCTGGCCCACGTCGGCGGGCGTCGCCCCGAGCTCCTTCAAGCGCGCGACCAGCTCCGAACGATGGACCGGATGGTCAAGCGCGCCGTCTACGCCCGACTCGGGTTGGCGTCGTACTGGATCGTCGACCCGTCGCCGCGAACGGGCCCGGCTGTCACCGTGCTGCGCCTCGACCCGGCTGGCAGTGGCTATCAGGACGATCAGATCGTCGGCCCGGACGGCACGCTGGCTGTCACCGAGCCGTTTCCCGTCACGATTCGCCTCGCCGACCTGCACGGCATCTGACGAGGAGCGGTCCAAGCCGACCGGCGCCGACGATCGAGACGGCTGTCTACCCGTGGTCTCGACTTGGTTGGGCGGTGTCGTCCGAGGTTGTTTCGGGTTTGGTGTGGAGGACCTCACGGGCCTGTTCGGCGGCGCGGGTGATGCTTTCGCTGATGAAGTCGAGGAAGCGGGCGATGTTCTCCAGGCGGATGGCGGCGGGGGTGTTGGGGCCGAGGATGGCGACGCCTTGGCGTGCGGTCTCGACGAGCTGGTCGTTGGATCGGGCGCTGGCGATCGTCGCCTGGTAGAAGAGTTCGTCGTCGACGATGTAGCGGTCACGGCGGCGTTCGTCGCGTTCTCGGCGGACGAGGCTCTGGCTCTCCAGGAAGGCGATCGCCTTGGAGATGGACGCCGGGCTGACCCGGAGGCGCTGGGCGAGTTGGGACGCGGTGAGGCTGCCCGCGTCGGCGGTGAACAGGCAGGTCAGCACCCGGGCCGTCATCTTGGGTAGGCCCGAAGCCATGAGGACGGTGGTGAGCGTCTCCTCGTACTCGGCCACGGCCTCGGCGTCGCGTCCGTGTGGCTGGGGGGCTGACTCCGGCCCTCGGGAGGAGGCGGGCCCGCGCCGGTGAGCGCGGCGTTCGGTGGCGCGGTGGGCCAGGTCGGCGCGGTAGGCGGTGGCGCCGCCGTTGCGCATCACCTCACGCGTGATCGTCGAGGTCGGACGGTCGAGGCGTCGGGCGATCTCGGCGTAGGCGAGGCTGTCGGCCAGTCCCAGCGCGATCTGCTGGCGTTCCCGCTGAGTGAGCCTGCCTCCCGGCATCGCGATCTCCTTGGTGATCCTTCGTGATGGTCCCTGCTCCCCCACCATAGCGTTCACTCGTCGTCCATTGCAATGCTCGGAAGAGCCATCGTTGCGTTAATGGGGAGGTTGTTGCAACATCTCTATGGACTTGACCTGCAGAGATGCAGATTCCATGCAACGAGCGTGTTGCCTGATCATGGAAAGCAACGTAGCGTTTCCGGTGTCAGAAACAACGAGCGAGCACAGGAGAGCACGATGCAGAAGTTCGACACCCCCGCCCCGATCTCGGCCATCCTGGACATCCCCGCCGGACGCATCCAGTTCATCGCCGCCGACCGCGCCGACACCACGGTCGAGGTACTGCCCGCCAGCCCCTCCAAGAGCCGCGACGTCCAGACCGCCGAGCAGACCACCGTCGCCTACGCCGACGGCGTCCTGCGGATCCACACCCCCGAGCCCAGGAACCAGCTCCTCGGCGCCTCCGGATCCCTGGAGGTCACCGTCCAGCTGCCCGCCGGCTCCCGCATCGAGGCCAAGGCCGCCAGCTCCGAGCTCCGCGGCGTCGGACGCCTTGGCGATGTCGTCTTCGAAGGCGCGTACCGCCAGATCAAGATCGACGAGGCCGCGAGCGTCCGCCTCACCGCGATCGACGGCGACGTCGAGGTCGGCCGGCTGGGCGGCCCCGCGGACATCAGCACCGCAAGGGGCGACATCCGGATCACCGAGGCTGTGCGCGGCACGGTCGTGCTGCGCACCCAGTCCGGCGACATCTCGGTCGTCGCCGCCGCCGGTGTCTCGGCCGCCCTGGACGCCGGCACCGGCTACGGCCGCATCAGCAACGCCCTCAAGAACGACGGCACCGCCGAACTCGACATCCGCGCCACCACCTCCCACGGCGACATCACCGCCCGCAGCCACTAAGGAGGAGAACCACGCCTATCTGGCCGGGCCCACCGTGATCGAGATCCTGTCGGTCGTCGCCGACGACGCGGCCGTCCGTCCCGCCGGAGGCGCGGCGGCCGCCGAACCGGGGGCTTAGCGCACGACGTCGAGAACCTGCTTCTGGACGCCGTTGGGGTAGGCCTCGAACTCGACGAGTTTCAGCATGGTCTTGTCCTTGTCGGTCTCGCTGAACAGCCGCTTCCCGGCGCCGAGCAGCACGGGGAAGACGAGCAGGTGGTAGCGGTCGACCAGCCCGGCGTCGGCGAGGCTCTTGCCCAGGGCCGCGCTGCCGTGCACCGCGATCGGGCCGCCGTCGGTCTCCTTCAGTGCGGCCACGTCGTCGAGGGACCGCAGGATCGTCGCCGGCCAGCGCGGGTCGGCCTCGGCGAGGGTGGTGGACACGACGTAGCGCGGCATGGCGTTGTAGCCCGCGAACTCGGCCATCGTCGGCCAGACGGGGGCGAACACCTCGTAGCTGGTCCGTCCCAGCAGCAGCGCCGTCGTCTCCTCCTGCTCGCGGCCCTTGATCTCGTAGGCGGCGGGGTCGAAGTCGATGTCCTTGAAGGTCCAGCCGGTGTTCCGGTAGCCGGACTCCCCGCCCGGTGCCTCCATGACACCGTCGACCGACACGAAGGCGGTCACGATCAGCGTGCGCATCTGGTTCTCCTCTGATGGTTAGCGGTTAGAGCGGTCAGCGGTCGTCACGGGGCCGAGCTGTTCGTCGCGTTCGGGGATTTCAAGCTGGGATGCAGGGCGATCATCAGGCGGTGGGGACGTCCGCCGGCTGCTGCCTGATCGTGGTATTTACCGACCAGCGCGGTGACGGCGTCAGACAGTTCCGCCGCGAACGCGGCCCGGTCGGCGGCGGTGGCGAAGCGGATCTCGCTGTCGACCGCGAAGGTCGCGAGCCGCTTGCGGGCCGCCGTGGCGCCGGCGAGCAGCTCGCCCACCTCCCGGATGAGCCGGGCCGCCAGGGCGAGCATCCACCGGGCCGACGTCTGGTCCCGGGCGCGGTCCGGGTCGGGAGCGACGTCGGCCAGCGCGTTGGGTGAGATGACGTATGAGCCGGCGGTCGCCCGCAGGACCCGCTCGGTGAAGTTGCCCCTGCGCCGCTCCTCGACCAGCTCGACCAGCCCGTGCTGCTCCAGCGTGCGCAGGTGGTAGTTCACCTTCTGCCTGGTCAGCCCGGTCCTCGCGGCCAGCGTCGTGGCAGACCCCGGTTCGGCCAGCGCGGCCAGCAGCCGCGCCCGTATCGGGTCCAGCGACGCCTCCGCCGCGAGCGCGTCCTCGATCACCGCCACATCCAGCATGCCTTCATCGTGCCGTTGACAATAAATCTTGTCAAGGAAGTAACACTTGTCGAAGGTGAGCGATGGAGATCGCGATGGAGGGTGGCATGCCGCTGGGCGGTCCGTGAGACGGAGGCTGGCACCCTCACCATCCCTGAGGACGGGGTCGCCGTAGCATCGGAGAAAAATCGGGCGGATATGGCTGACCTGCGGTGATGCCGAGCTACACCTGGTGGGGCAGGCTGGAGAGCGCCTCGGTGGCCTGGCGCACGGGAGAAGCGGGCCCCAAGCAGTGGGTCGCGGTCTTGCCCGCCCGCCGGGTAGCGGAAGAATTGCCTTGTGCTCTATCGGATCATCCAGCGTAGGCCTACGGGTGGTACCTACGGGCCCTGGCAGCCAGTCACCGACACGCTGCTCGTCTCTCTCGACCCAGCCGAGAACGAGATCGAGTTCTCGGCTGACGACCGCCGGCTGGACACCGACCAGGCGACGCCGTGCGACTGCAACCTCTTCCCAAGCGATCACCGGCACCGGGTGGGGGCGAGTCCGACAGGCATACGCGGCCCCAGGCCCGCCGACGACTGAGCGCCCCCAACCTCACCGGACGGCCCCGGCTATCCGGGGTCCCGGTAGGAACGGAACGAAAAACCGGTGTTGCTGTCAAAATTTTTGACGGCCCGAGGTCGAGTCCGCCAAGGTGGCGAGGCCCGGGTTTGGCAGGTCGGCGTACCGGGCGCCGAGGACCTCCACGTGGCCGGAGGTGGCCGGGCTCAGGCCGACCATGATCCGCATGGTTGTCGACTTGCCGGCCCCGTTGGGGCCGAGGAAGCCAGTCACGCGGCCCGGTCGGGCGGTGAACGAGACGTCGTTGACCGCGGTCATGCCGCGATAGCTCTTGGTCAGGTGGTCAACAGTGATCATGACCGGAAGCCTCGCCGCGGCCGGCCTTCCGGCACATCGGCGTCGAGGCCGGACCCGCCTCTGCCATTGGGGGGAGCGGCGTCTCGTTCTTTCGGTGGGTCTCCGACGCCTGGGCTGTCTCTAGGCTGGGTGTGTGTTCACTACCGGCCTGCGCTCGCTCTGGGACGAGCCCCGCGCCGCGGACACGCCCGAACGGGTGTGGCTCGACCGGGTGCTGGTCGGCGTGGTGATGGTGGCGGCGTTGCTCGAAGGAACCCTCCGAGAGGACGTCACCTGGGGGCCGGTCGTGACGATCGTGACGGTCGGACTTGCGCCGGTGCTGCTATGGCGGCGTGCTCACCCGTTGGTCTGCGTCGTGGTGGGCTTCGGCACCGGGATGGCGTTAGGACTGGCGAGCTGGCTGGGCGGGACCCCAGGCGTGGGCCTAAACACGATGATCTACATCCTGGTGCTCGTCTATTCGCTGGTCCGCTGGGGCACAGGGCGTCAGATCGTGATTGGGCTGCTGGTGGTTGCGGTCGCCGCGGTGTTCAGCTTTGCGACCGACTACACCGGGCCAGCCGAGCTCTTCGGCGGGTTGGCGGTCCTGGCGGCGGCGGCAGCGGGCGGAGCGGCGTTCCGCTACCGCGCCGAGAGTCGGCGCCGGGCGCTCGACCAGGTCCGCAGCCAGGAGCGCGTCGGCCTCGCGCGCGAGCTGCACGACTCGGTCGCCCACCACGTCTCGGCGATCACTCTGCAAGCGCAGGCTGGCATGACGATGGCCGCGAAGCGACCTGAAGCGGCGCTCGAGGCGCTTGCGATCATCGAGGGGGAAGCGTCGCGGACGCTGGCGGAGATGCGAGCGATGGTCCGGGTGCTGCGTGACGGAGCGCCGGCGGAGTACGGTCCCCAGCCCGGCGTCGCCGACCTGGTGTTCCTCGCCCGCCGCGAACCGGACCCCGTCGTCGACGTGGAGTTGGCGGGTGATCTGGCCGGACTTCGGCCCCAGGTCGACGCCGCCGTGTACCGGATGGCGCAGGAGGCGCTGACCAACGCGCTGCGGCACGCCCGAAACGCCTCGCGTGTGGAGATCAGGGTCGTCGAGGGCGCAGGAAGGCTGCGGCTCCGCGTGACCGACGACGGCCAGATCGACCCGGCGCGGCCAGCGACCCACGGTTTCGGGCTGCTGGGGATGACCGAGCGCGTGCAGCTGCTCGGCGGCACGCTACGCGCTGGGCCGACGCCCGAGGGCGGGTGGGCGGTCGACGCCGAGCTGCCGATGGAGTTGCCCCTATGACGACGCGCGTGCTGGTGGCAGACGACCAGGATCTGGTGCGCACCGGCCTGTCGATGATCCTTGACGCCCAGCCCGACATCGAGGTCGTCGGCCAAGCCGCCGACGGCAAGGCCGCCGTCGAGCTGGCGCATCGGCTCCGCCCCGACGTGTGCCTGGTCGACATTCGGATGCCCGGGCTGGACGGCATCGAGGTGACCGAGCTCCTCGCAGGGCGGGGCGTAGCGGACCCCATCGCGGTGGTGGTGATCACGACGTTCGACCTGGACGAGTACGTCCACGGCGCGCTTCGGGCCGGAGCCCGAGGATTTCTCCTCAAGGATGCCGGGCCAGAGTTGCTGGTGCAGGCTGTCCATGCCGCCGCCGTCGGCGATGCCCTGATCGCGCCGAACATCACCCGCAGGCTGCTAGCGACCCTTGCCGCGGGGGCCTCATCGAAACGCCGTACCCAACCTATCGAGCCGCTCACCCAACGCGAGGAGGAGGTGCTGAAACTGGTCGCTGTCGGCCGCACGAACGCGGAGATCGCCGCCGAGCTGTTCATCAGCTTGACGACCGCCAAGACCCACGTCGCGAGCCTGCTGACCAAGATCGGCGCCCGGAACAGGGTCGAGATCGCGATGTGGGCCTACGACACCGGCCGGGTGGGGCACTGAACCGAACCTGACGTACATGCACGACGACTGGTCCCGGCCGGGGGCGACCGAGGCCCACAACGAGCGCAGCGCCTTCGTCACCTTCTGTCCAGTGTAGGGACAGCGCGGCAGCGGCGGATCAGCCGAAAGCACGAGAGAGAGACCATCTCATCGGCCAGGCGAACTCCGGCCTCCGGGCCGGTGTGCCCGCCGCCGGGCTCAGCGATCGTGGACGTACCGATCCTCACCAACGACGGAGCCCATGATGAGAACGCGTCAACCCACCACCACACTGGAGGACCAGCCGATCCCGGTGAGAGCCAAGCTCGCCGCGGCGTGGACCAGCTTCATGTTCCTGTGCGCCTACGTGGACATTCTCAACTTCTTCACGCCCGGCGTCATCGAAGACATCCTCGACGGCAAGGTCTTCGAGTTCGACCTCTCCCAGACCTTTTCGACCACGGCGCTGACCCTAATGGCCATCCCGATCCTCATGGTCGTGCTGTCGATGACGCTGCCCGCCCGGGCGACCCGCATCACGAACCTCATCGTGGCCTCGCTCTACGTTCCCGTCACGGCATTCAACGCGGTGGGCGAGTCCTGGCTGTACTTCTACGGCCTTGGCATCGTACTGGAACTGATCCTACTCGCCCTCATCGTGCGGTACGCCTGGACCTGGCCCCGCACCGCACCGTCGGCGACCAGCCCGGACCGTGAAACCGTTCGCGCCCAGCAGCAAGCGTGAACCCAAGAACGGTCCCCGTCCTGTTCGGAGCCATCTGCCTCGGTGCCGCGGTGTGGGCCTCTCGTGGCGGTGGGACACCAACTACCACCACTGGGACGTCGCGTAGGGGCTGGACAGCGCCTCGGTGGCCTGGTGCACGGCCGCGAGGCCGGGTTTGACGTAGCGCTGGACGGAGCGCAGCGACCTGTGCCCGGTCTTCGCCATGATCACGTTGGCGGAGGTGTTGGCGTCGCCGAGGTGGGTGGCCGCGCTGTGTCGGAGCTGGTGGAGGCGTAGGCCGTCGCCGTACTGGCCGAGCAGGATCCGGGCCCGGTCGTAGCCGAGGCGGGCCCGGCCGGTGTCGGGGCACAGGTCGCGCGGGTCGGTCGTCGCGCGCCGGTGCGGGCCGGGCCGGTGGGGGGCCTGGTCGGGGGTGAGGGCGGGTTTGCGGCCGGTGTAGACGCCGCGCTGCCTGGCGGCGGCGATGCCCTCGCGTTGGCGCTCGAGGATCAGGGCGCGCTCGAACTCGGCGAACGCGCCCATGACTGACAGCAGCAGGGTCGCCATCGGCGAGTCCTCGCCCGTGAAGACCAGGTTCTCTTTGACGAACTCCACCCGCACACCCTTGCCGGTCAGGGCTCGCACGGTGCGGCGCAGGTCGTCGAGGTTGCGGGCGAGGCGGTCCATCGAGTGCACGAGCACGGTGTCGCCGTCGCGGACGAACGCGAGCATCTCGTCGAGCTTCGGCCGGTCGGTGTCCTTCCCAGACGCTTTGTCGGTGAACATCCGCTCGACCTCGACCCCGTCGAGTTGCCGCACGGTGTTCTGGTCGGCAGTGCTGACCCTGACGTAGCCGACCCGCATTCGCCCGGCCCCTTCCGCACCCGAAATGTCAGGGTGGACTCTAGGAACCGAGTGGACACACGCCAGGAAACGACGCGATGGACTCTAACCTGACGCTTCTCACGTCAGTTGATCGTGTGGTGTTGGGGTGTACCCGTACTGGACACACGTCGGCGTACCTGATGGCGCCCGGTTCGGATTACCAGGGGAGGGTGTTGTCGGCGTCGAAGTAGCCTCCGGTGGGGCCATCTGGGGGGCTCACCTGCGCCATGCGCACGATGATCTCGGCGCCCTGCTCGACGGTCTGGAGGCCGGTGTTCCCGTTCAGGTCGGTCTTGGTGAAGCCAGGCTCCGCCGCGTTGATCCGCATGTTCGGGAACGCCTTCGCGTACTGCACGGTGATCATGTTGACCGCGGTCTTCGACGCCGGGTAGGCGACGCCCGGGTAGGCGTAGGCCGGGGTGCCCGGGGTGGTGACCCGGGTGAGCGATGCCAGACCGCTGCTGACGTTGACCACGACCGGGGCGGTGGAACGCTGCAGCAGCGGGAGAAACGCGTGGAGGACGCGCACGGTGCCGAAGACGTTCGTCTCGAATGTCTGTCGCATCAGGTCGGCGGTCACGTCCGCGGCGCCGATCACGACGTTGTCACCCATCTCTTCTTGGATGCCGGCGTTGTTGACCAGCACGTCCAGCCCTCCGTCGGCCTCGATGGCCGTCGCCGCGGCCTCCACGGACGCGTCGTCGGTGACGTCGAGCTGGACTGCCCGTGCGCCTAGCTGCTCGGCAGCCCGGCGGCCGCGTTCGGCGTCCCTGCTTGCGATGTAGACGGTGTGGCCCGCGGCAAGGAGCTGGCGGGCGGTCTCGAAGCCGAGACCTTTGTTTGCTCCAGTGATCAGTGTTGCTGTCATGGCTACGACGCTAGGATCTAGAGCGTGCTCGAAGTCAAGCTGCGGCCGGTACCCGGGCCCGCTCGGTCCGACCCCCAGGCGGGCTTGAGCATCGCTGAGGCGGCCCGCCGCACCGGGGTCAGCGTGCACACTCTGCGCTACTACGAACGCGCCGGCCTGGTCGTCACTCCTGTCGACCGCACCGCCGGTGGCCGGCGGCGCTACCAGCAGCTAGACCTGGACTGGATCACCGTCTGCACCAGGCTGCGGGCCACCGGCATGCCCATCAAGACAATCCGGCGCTACGCCCAGCTCGTATCCGCCGGGCGCGGCAACGAGCAGGAACGACTTGCCCTCCTGGAGGCCCACCGCGCCGAGGTGACCGCCGCGCTCGCCCAGTTGCAGGAGAACCTCAGGCTCATCGACCACAAGATCGACGTCTACCGAGGCCGGCTCGACGCCGGCGACGCCGACCAGCTATGGGCGCCCAACCGCCAAGTGGACGCCCGCTGAGCGATCAGCTCACGAAACAGCACCGTCGATCGCATCGGTCCATTCGTCAGGTGCGTGCAATCGACCACGTTCTCGAGCCCCTGGGCGAGGCGCGGTTCCACATCTACCGGGTCGCCAACGACTACGCGCTGGAACGGGCACGCCAACGCCACTGACCGCTGCTCAAGCCCCGCGGCGATCTCGGCCATGGTGAACTGGCGGGAGTCGTACATCCGCTGGGCCTTGTCGATCAGCTCGGCGGTCATCTTGGGCTTCCGGCCGCCGGCCCGGCCGGATTCACCGTCGAGGACCTCACAGCCCTGCCCGGCGACGCCAACCGCTACGAGCTCCTCGACGGCGCGCTGCTGGTCCCCCGTCCCTGCGGCTTCCTGATCGTCGCGGAGCCGTTCCCCGTCACCATCCGCTTCGCCGGCCTGCACGGCCTCTGAGCGCGGGCGCCGCCGGGAGCCGGGGCCCGAGCCCTACAGCTCCCGCGACTCCACCCGGCTGGCGGCGGTCTGTGCCCCCTTGTGCGACCCGGCCGCCGCAGACACCGCCGAGGGGGATGAGGCCCAGGTGTATTCAGCGGGTAGAGCGCCATCGCCGTACGCGCCGCGTCACCGCTTCGAGAGGAGCTTGCCCGTCCACAGCGGGGTGGGAAAAGACAAAGGCAAGGAGGTTGCCCACTCCTTGCCACTTTCAATATATAGCACATCGGGGGTCTTGCCGCAAGACCCGGGTCGTGCCGCAGAATCTCGACCGAAGCCAGAACCCGTGGGAGTCAGGGATTCGCGAAATACGCGCGGCTTTTGGCGGTGTATGGGTCCCGCGGGACGGCGAACCACCGGTGGGACTCACGCCGCGGTCGCGGGGACTCGGCGCGGAGGCGGGTGTGCGCACCGCCGGACTGCGCGCGGCGGCTGGCCAAATGCACCTTGTTGAATGGGGCGGTTTTCATGATTGACGTGATCGTTGCCGGTGGCGGGCCGACCGGCATGATGCTGGCCAGTGAGCTGCGCCTGCACGGTGTGCACGTCCTGGTGTTGGAGAGAGACACGCGGCCGAGCGTGCAGGCCCGCGGGCTGGGTCTGCACGTGCGCAGCATCGAGGTGATGGACCAGCGCGGTCTGCTGGACCGGTTCCTCGCGCTCGGCAGGCAGTACCCGGTCGGTGGTTTCTTCGCCGGCATCGCCAAGCCTGCGCCGGACCGGCTGGACACCGCGCATTCGTACACCCTCGGCATCCCGCAGAACATCACCGAGCGTCTGCTGACCGAGCACGCCACCGAGCTCGGTACCGAGATCCGGCGCGGTCGCGAACTGGTCGGGCTGAGCCAGGACGACCAGGGGGTGACCGCCGAACTGGCCGACGGCACACAGCTGCGCTCGCGCTACCTCGTTGGCTGCGACGGCGGTCGCAGCACGGTGCGCAAGCTGCTCGGGGTCGGTTTTCCCGGCGAGCCCGCCAGGGTCGAGTGGCTGCTGAGCGAGCTGGAGGTGGCCGCGCCGCTGGAGACACTGAACGCCGTGGTGGCCGAAGTCCGCGAGAAGTATGTTCAGTTCGGCCCCGTGCCCCACGAGGACGGGATGTACCGCTTCGTCGTGCGCACCGAGGACGTGGCCGAGGATCGCATGGTCCCGCCGACCTTCGAGGAGTTCAAGCAGCGGCTGCGGGCGCTCGCCGGCACCGACTTCGGCGTGCACTCACCACGTTGGGTCACCCGCTTCGGCGACGCCACCCGGCTGGCCGAGCGCTATCGGGCCGGCCGCGTACTGCTGGCCGGCGACGCGGCGCATGTCCACCCGCCGATGGGCGGGCAGGGGCTCAACCTCGGCATCCAGGACGCGTTCAACCTCGGCTGGAAACTGGCCGCCGAAGTGGGCGGCTGGGCGCCGGAGGGGCTGCTGGACAGCTACCAGACCGAACGGCGTCCGGTGGCCGCCGACGTGCTGAACAGCACCCGCGCGCAGGCCGAGCTGCTTTCCCCCGAGCCGGGTTCCCAGGCAGTACGCCGGCTTCTGACGGAACTGATGGCCTTCGAGGACGTGAGCCGGTACCTGACCGAGAAGATCACCGCGATCGGGGTCCGCTACGACTTCGGCGAGGGGCACGAGCTGCTCGGCCGGCGGATGCGGGACATCGGGCTGAAGCGGGGGCGCCTCTACGCGCTGATGCACGGCGGCCGCGGACTGCTGCTCGACCAGACCGGCCGGCTCTCGGTGGCAGGCTGGGCGGACCAGGTCGACCACGTCGTCGACGTCAGCGAGGAGCTGGACGTTCCCGCGGCGCTGCTGCGGCCGGACGGTCACGTGGCGTGGGTCGGTGAAGACCAGCAGGATCTGCTCACCCACCTGTCCACGTGGTTCGGCGCTGCCGCCAGCTGAGCACGCGGTCGCGCCCTCGCGAGGGCGGGACCTTCCTCGGGGTGCCCGATCCGCCTCAGCGGTGGCCGGTCTCCGGCAGGTCCGCTCGGCCGTGCGCCCGACCAGGGCCCCGTCGGGAGCGAGCTAGAGGCGGGCCAGTAGCTCGGCCTTCTTGGCGGAGAACTCGTCGTCCGAGAGCACACCGCGTTGGTGCAGGTCGCTCAGCCGGTCGATCGTCGCCAGGATTACCTCTGGGTCTGTGCCTCCCGTGGCGGCCGCCGCCGGGTCGGGCTCGGGCGTGCCAACGACCGGGCCGGGCACGGGGGCCAGGTACTGCCGCGGTGCCGCGGACGCCGGGGGTGCCGTGCTCGCCAGCGGCAGGCTGTCGACGGTGAAGGTGCCGTGCTGACTGGAGAAGGACAACGTCCCGGGCGTGGCGCCCTGTTGCTGCTGCACGCCGCTGACGAGGTGGTCGAGGGTGTCGTGAATCCGGACCGGGCCGCCGCCGCTCTGCACAGCCAGCCGTCGCGCGGTCGGGAAGACGGCGTACCGGGAGTCGTTCTGGCCGCCGACAGAGCTGGGCTGCCCCAGGTCACCGGGCCACCAGGTGCTCAGGTTCGCCGGGTGGACCACGCCGGGCTGCCCGCCGGCGGCAGGCGGAGGCGGGGGCGGGGGCGCGGGCATGTATACCGGCATCGAGGCGAGCAGGTTCGACAGCTCCGAGGCGAGACCGCTGACCGTGGCCTTCAGGCCGTTGTTGAACATGTCGCCGATCATCGTCATGCCGCTGGCCATCCACTGCCCGCTGCCGCCGAGTTCGGGATGGGAGAACTGCGCCCTGGTGCCGTTGCCCTGCAGTACCGCTTCCAACAGCGTGCGCACCGCGTCGGTGCTCACGCCGTACCGACGGGCGAGATCCACGACGGCCTGCTCGCCCTGGCCGGTCAACTTGCGCATGCGGGATCTCCTCGTGCTGTGAGGTTCTCTCAGCGACCCATTCTCTCAGCGGCCGGCATCGATATGGGCCTTTGCTCAGACGTCGAGTCCGGCGGATGCGTTATAGAAGGGCCGAACCGGGCAGCTGGGTGACAGGTGGCGCAAGGGCGCACACCGGTCAGAGCGACCCAGACGAAGGGGCCCGCCATGTGGAGCCGAACGGTGACGGCGGCGGCCGTCTCGCTGTGTGCCGCGATCGCGGTGACGGGCTGCGACGCCCTCAACAGCACGTCCGACAGCGCGGGGACCGGCGGTCCGTCCGGGACGGCCACGCCCGGCAAACCGACCACGACGACCACGACGCGGGAAGGGCCGTTCGCCCTGCCGGCGTCAGGGTGTGACCTGGTCGAGGCGGCCGCCGTCGAACAGGTCACGAACCGGGCGTCGGTGACGCTGACGTCGGTGGGCGGGTCGCCGACCGGTTCCGGCCAGACCGTGCTGACCTGCGCCTTCACCGACGGAGCGGTCCCGGTCGGGCTGCTGACCGTCGACGTCCGTTCCGCCGACGAGAACAGGACCGCCGCCGAGGAGCTCGACGCCTCGGTCGCCGGCAGCCTGTACAAGTCCAGCACGACCGAGGCGGTTTCCGACCTGGGCGACGCGGCGAAGTACGGCACCGCCCTCAGCGTCGGCGGCCTCACCTATGCCACCGTCTGGACGATCGAACTGGGTGGCGGCAGCGTCGGAGACCTGTCGGTCACCGTCGCCTCCGACGCGCCGGCGACGGCGCGGCCGGGCATCGTCGACCTTGCCCGTACCGCGCTCACCCGGCTCGAGCCGCCCGGCGCCAGCCCGACGGTCACGGTCAACCCCGAGACCGGTCCCTGATCCCCGCCCGCGGGCGGGGATTGGCCGGACCCTCCGGCGTGGCGTGACCTCCCTTCCGAGGGGCCCGGGGGATGCCACGCCCGCCCACCGCCACGGGCGGTGGGCGGCGTCGGTAGGGTGATCAGCCATGTCGGCACAACCGCTGCGGGAACTCGTCGAACCGGGCTGGGCACAGGCCCTGGAGCCGGTGACTGACCGGATCGCGGCCATGGGTGACTTCCTGCGCGCGGAGATCGCGGCGGGGCGGAGCTACCTCCCGGCCGGCGAGAACGTTCTGCGGGCCTTCAAGCAGCCCTTCGACGAGGTCCGGGTGCTGATAGTCGGGCAGGATCCCTACCCGACCCCGGGGATGGCCATCGGATTCAGCTTCGCGGTCGCGCCCGAGGTGCGCCGGCTTCCGGGCAGCCTGGAGAACATCTTCCAGGAGCTGTGCTCGGACCTGGGCGTGCCGACGCCGGCGAACGGTGACCTCACGCCGTGGACCCAGCAGGGCGTGCTGCTGCTGAACAGGGCGTTGACGACGGCGCCGCGCCGGCCGGGCTCGCACCGGGGAAAGGGCTGGGAGGAGGTCACCGAGCAGGCGATCCGCGCCCTGGCCGCCCGTGGCAAGCCCCTGGTCGCGATCCTGTGGGGCGCCGACGCGCGCAGCCTGCGGCCCTTCCTGGACGGCACCCCGACGATCGAGTCCGCCCACCCGTCGCCCCGCTCCGCGGACCGCGGTTTCTTCGGTTCCCGGCCGTTCAGCCGCGCCAACGACCTCCTGCTCAGCCAGGGCGCCCAGCCCGTCGACTGGCACCTCCCGTAAGCCGGGCGTGTGGGCCGGGCGGACGGGCAAGCCATCCCCGGGCGGCCGGCCAGCATGAGCAGTCCGCGGGTGTGCGGGTGGATGCCCGGGTAAAGGGGGCGTGATGGACGAGGCGGGAAAGGCCGCCGAGGCCGAGCGGACCGCCGCCGACGGCGTCGAGGTACGGGCGGCGGGCGGAGTGGTGTGGCGGCCCGCCGCGGGCGGCGGGATCGAGATCGTGCTGGTGCACCGGCCGAGGTATGACGACTGGTCGCTGCCCAAGGGCAAGCTCGACGACGGCGAGACGTGGCTGGCCGCGGCCGTCCGCGAGGTCGCCGAGGAGACCGGGCTGGCGGTGGAGGTCGGCGCGCCCCTCGGTGACGTGACCTACCCGGTACACCGGCACGGGATCCCGGCGACCAAGGTCGTGCGCTACTGGGCGCTGCGTGCCACCGGCGGCACGTTCGCCCCGAACGAGGAGGTCGACCAGCTGCGCTGGCTGCCGCCTGACGCGGCCATGTCGCTGCTCGCCCACGACCTCGACCGGGAGATCGTGGAGCGGTTTCTCCGGCATCGGGCAGATAGCTGAGCCCGGACCGGCAGCGCCTGACTGGATCGCGCAGTGGGGCGAGGATCAGTCCGACGCGGTGAAGGCCCCCGAGGAACAACGGAACGAAGAGTCCCGGTAGTGGCCGGCGTGCGGGTGGCTTAACGGGGCTGGCCGTTCGTCTGTACCAAGTAGCGCGAATCGCATCGGATCCCGGGCCGGTGCGAGTGCGAGTGCGCGCCGTGCTGTATACGGCGTGGGGGTGTGCTGATCGCCGCCTCGGGCATCGCCATGCGGTGTCGGATTCGAGGAGCACAATCTTCATCTCTGGCGGTGCGGCCACCGCCAGCTAAGCCGTCACGAGAGAAGATCGGTTGCACCCATCGGTAGCCGGCGAGCTGGTGGACGGTGGCGGCGGCAACCTCGGGGTTGTCATCGAAAACGAGGCGTACGGCCAACGCGCGGAGTTGCGCAGCGCGCCGTCGGACCCGTCAACGGGTTTGTCACGACGGAATTCAACGACGGGTCAATGTCCGGTCAGCTCGGCGACGACAGGAGCGAGCGCATCAGCGGCGTTGGCGCCGACAACGAAGTAGGAGAAGCCGCTGTCCTCCCGCCGCCTCAAGATCTCCTCGGTGGCCGCCGCCGGGTCGCTCGGGAGTATCGCGAGCGAGTCCGCCGCGCGTAGCGCGGCCGGGTCCGTGTCGGGGGGTGTCATGAATGGGGCAACGGCGTCGCCGACCACCGGCACGTGGAGCGCGAGTTCGACGTCTCGGATTGCGCGGAAGTCGGCCGCCAGCCGCATCATCTCGGCCCGAGAGTCACCCGGCCACGCGGCGAACGTGACCGTATCCGCCAGGTTGGCCGCCAGCGCCTGGGCCTTAGGGCCACGTACGGCCATCACCACGGGCGTATGGAGGTCCGGGCCATCGAGTTCTCTGAGCGACGTGACAGTGTCACGCACCTGCAACAACCGCTCGCCTGGTGTCACCACCGGAAGGCCCAACTCGCGCAGTTCGTCCTCGATCCCGGGTCTCCCGGTGCCGATGCCCATCTCGAAGCGACCCTCGGTGAGCACCGACAGTGAGTGCGCCTCCCACGCCATACTCCAGGGCATGCGCAGCGGAGAGGCATACACCCACGTACCCACCCGCAGGTCGGCGAGAGTCGCCGCGACAGCCAACGTGGGTCCAGGCGCCGGCTGCCACTGCTGAACGTCGGGCATCAGAAGTGTCGAAAAGCCGCTGTCGGCGATACGGCGCACCTGGTCTCGCCACGCCGGTAGATCAGTTCTGAGGGGGGCGACTACCCCGAATCGAAACGGTCTCGTTCCGCCGGACGCCTGATTGTCGGCCATCGTCCTGTCCTTTCGCTGTCGCCCGAGCCCTGTGTCGGGGTTTCTACATCACATCGAACGGGCCCGGGCAGATTCGACAAACACAGTCTGCTCGGTAGACCTGCGCACCACCCGAAACTCATCGGCCGGCCGAGTCACCAACCGGCTTTCGCGGGCGCTCAGCCTGCTGTCACCGCCTGGCGGCACACAATCGGGCTGCCCGTCTGGATACGTTCGGTTGCGGACAGGGTCCGATGAGTTTTGCCCCGCCAGATCGTCCGTCTCTGAGAACCAACCATCGCCAACCCCGGAAGGACCCTCGTGAAGCGGATCAAGGTCAGCGGTGTCGAGTTGTGCGTGGAGGCCTTCGGGGACCTGGCGGACCCACCGGTGCTGCTGGTCGGCGTCACCATGCTGAGCTGGCCGGACGAGCTGTGCGCGGCGCTGGCCGGGCGGTATGTGGTGCGCTATGACCTGCGCGACGCTGGCCAGTCGACGTTCGTCGACCCGGACGCGCCCACCTACGACCTGCGCGACCTGGTCACCGACGCGTCCGAGCTGTTGGTGGCGCTGGATCTGGGACGTACGCACGTGGTCGGGGTGGGCGTTGGCGGTTTCATCGCGCAGCTGCTCGCGCTCGACCATCCCGACCAGGTCGCGTCGCTGACGCTGGTCTCCACCCGTCCGGTCGCGCCCGGTCCGGTCGATCCCGACTTGCCGGACCACGCGGCGGAGATGAGCAGGCAGCTGTTCGGGCGTCCGGCGCCGGACTGGACCGATCGCGACAGCGTGGTCGACTACATGACCGGTTCTGTGCGGGTGATGTCCGGGTCGCGGGGATTCGACGAGCAGGACGTACGGGCGGCTGCCGGATCGGTCTTCGACCGAGCGGACCGGACGGCGAAGGCGCAGCGTGCGAGCCATCTCGGCAGCATGTTCGCGGCCATCGACTGCCAGCCGCGGTGGCGCGAACGGCTCGGCGAGATCACCGTACCGACCCTGGTGGTGCACGGGGACGAGGATCCGTTCTTTCCGCACGGCAACGGGGTGGCGCTGGCCGCGGAGATCCCGGGCGCCACTCTGCTCACACTGCCCGGCATCGGCCAGGGCGTGCCGCGCGTGACGTGGCCGGACGTCGTGGACGCCCTGCTGCGCCACACCTCTGACACTCCACGGGGAACCTGAACGGGGCACCCCTGGGGGGCGTGACACAGGAGATCCCAACAGGACGCAATGGGATCCCCCAACGAACACCGTCAGGGCGTCGCGCCGGCGGCCTCACCGAAGATCAACCGGTATTCAAAGGTGTCCTACGATCATCGGTATGGCGGATGAGGCGGGCGGTCACGCACCGGTCAACCGGCGGCAGTGGGACGAGCACCTGTCGGCCTGGTTCGACCGGTACGCGCATCGTCGCTGGGCCGCGGACGAACCGTTCTGGGGCATGTGGTGCGTCCCCCAATCCCGGCTGCCGGTCCTGCCGGCGGACGTGGCTGGTGCCTCGGCGATCGAGCTGGGCTGCGGCAGCGCCTACGTGTCGGCCTGGCTTGCCGGTCGCGGCGCACACCCGGTCGGTGTCGATGTCTCGGCCCGGCAGCTTGCCACCGCCCGCGGCATGCAGAACGAGTTCGAGCTGCGCTTTCCGCTGATCCACGGGGACGCCGAGCGGGTGCCGCTGACCGACGCCTGCGCCGACCTGGTGATCAACGAGTACGGTGCGGCGGTCTGGTGCGATCCCTACCGCTGGATCCCGGAGGCGGCCCGGCTGCTGCGCCCTGGCGGCCGGCTGGTGTTCTTGACCCACTCTCCCTTGGCCCGGCTGTGCATGCCGGAGACCGGACCGGCCACCGATCGCCTGGTACACAGCCTGTTCGGACTACACCAGCTGGCACGCCGCGGCGGCTCGGGCCGGGAGTACCGGCAGTTCGCACTGCCGCACGGAGAATCGATCCGACTCATGGCCGCGTGCGACCTCGTCGTCGAGGACCTGATCGAGGTTCAGGTGCCGCCGGATGCCACCAACAACGACTTTCCGGAGTTCCCACCCGAGTGGGTCCAGCGTTGGCCCGCCGAGGAGGTCTGGTTCGCCCGGCGCCGCTGATCCGTCGGGCCCTCGGCGACGGCTCCCACCAAGGGGGAAGCCTGGGGTGAACCGGCGGCCCGTCCGACCGTCAGCCGTGCTCCTCGCCAGGGGCGTCGGGGTCGCGGAGTTCCCGCATCCCGCCGGCGGGCAGGTCGGGCAGCGCGAACGAGTACTTCCCGAGCACGTTGAGGTGGCTGCGGGTGAAGGCGGACAGTCGGGCGACGTCGGCGGGGTCGACGGGGTGGCCCTGGGCGCGTAGCGAGTCCAGGGCGAGCTCCAGCACTCGTCCATGATGGCGCGGTCCCCGCCACGAGGCGCTGCCATTCACCGGATCTTACACCTCTGTAATGTGCGGGCGGCCACGCGCGACGGTACGAAAAATCGCGCGGCACAGATCCTTAACAGTGTCCTCTAACGTGCCCACAGGATTCCCACGGCCCCGGCACAGGGAGCCGAACTAACGTGTCGACTGTGCCGCTGAGCTGGGAAAGTACATCGAAATAACATCCCCGCCCGGTCGGCGGAAGTGGTCCGGGAATCCGGACGTGAATCGTTCGTTTCGCATGCTGAGGAGAAGTCCTGTGCGCGTTTCCAGGAATGTTCGCCGTTCCATTTCCGTGACGCTGGCCGGGGCGGCGGTCGTCGGGGTGGCGGCGCTGCCCGCCAGCGCGGCCACCGCGTCCCCGGCGACGCGGCCGGCGGCGGTGGCGTCGGCGAACCCGGCCCATCAGCAGGTGCGGGTGGACATCGCCATCGAGTCGGCGTCGCTGCCGGCGGGGGCACGGGCGGTGCTGGTCCGCAACGTCACGACCGGCACGGTCGTCGGCGTCTACGCGCTGAGGACGGGCACGGTGACCCATCTGACGGTGACGGTGCCAGCCGGGACGACACTCGACATCTCGGCGCTGACCGCGGCGAACGCGAACCGGCCGGCACAGCTGGGCACCGTGCGGGTGGTCGTGGGCGCGAAGGGCTCCACGGACGCGGGCAACACCGTGACGGTCACGTTCCGCCGGGGCGCGAAGCCGCGGGCGACGGCGAGCGCGCAGCTGGGCCGGCAGGGCGCGAGGGTCTCCGTGCGCTGATCCGGGTCGGCCGGGTGCGCGACGCAGCGGGGAAGCATCGCGCGCCCGGCCGGGCTGGTCCGTGGGTCCGCCCGCCGTGCCGTCAGGCGTGTGGCCGGGGCGTGCTGGTGCCGGGCGCCGGCGAGGCGTCCCGCGCGGCGGGTGTGCCGTCCGGCCCGACGCAGGTCGCCTGCTGGCCCGGCTCCTGAGTCCCGGCCACCCCGGCCGGGACGGCCACCGGGCGGCCGCCGCGCAGCGCGGCGACGGCGAACACCACGACCGGGCCGTGGTGGAATGGCCCGGAGATCAGCCAGATGATCAGGATGAACTGCATCCCGCCGCGGCCGCCAGCACGTCCGCCCCGTCGGCGGCGAACGAGACGCGTACCAGCAGCACTGGCAGAATCGAACGCTCGACCCTGGCGCCTGGCTGCCGTAACGCCCGCGCGGCCGCGGGCCGGCCTCCCTCGGTGGCGTCGGCCGGCTTGGGCGGAGGGACGGCCGGCCGCGCTGGTCATCCGCCGCCTGTCGGACACCGTTGGGCCCCTTTCCTCCGGGTTCTACCGATAACGGCCGAGCTCTCCGAGGCAAATTGATGGAAATGGTGACACTCAATGCTGATGAGCAGTAACCTGTCGCCAGCGATCAGGTGACTGCTCGGCTACGGGCTCTCGGCCGTGTCCTTTGCTGGTGACAGCGCCCCATCACACCCCTCCGCACCATTGATTGATTATGCAACTGACACGCCGCATCCCCCGGCGTGCCGGGCCGCTCTGCCGTCAGCCGAACATCACACCGAACGCGGTCACGCACGACGCGAAATTCCCTGGTCTGTCAGCAGAGGAGTTTTTGTGCGCCACGCGAACGAAGCCGGCGAAGGCCGGGTACCCGATCACCTGGATGCTTCGCCGAATCCAAACCGGCGAACAGCTGTTCTGGGCGCCGCCGCCCTGGGGGCGGCCGCGCTGACACCGTTGGCCTTCCAGGCCACCAGCGCCGCTGCCGACACCCCCAGCCCCGATACCGCCAGCACCAGCACCCTCGGTTCCGCCGGCCGCATCGACGTGCACCAGCACGCCAATCCGCCCGCCTCCCGCCAGTGGCTGATCGACCATGGGCTTCTTCCTCCCAGTGGCGGGCCGCCCTGGGCCCAGTGGGACCTGGCGAGCACCCTGGAGATCATGGACCAGACCGGGGTCGCCGCCGCGGTGCTGTCCGGTCCGGTCCCGGCGGAGTTCCTGGCCGGCCTGACGGCGGACCTGATCCGGGAGATGACCCGGATCGGGAACGACGGGTTGGCCGAGGTCGTCCGCGGCCAGCCGAAACGCTTCGGCTTCTTCGCCTACCTACCGTTGACCCAGGTCGACGTCGCCCTCGAAGCCGCCGCATATGCGCTGGACACGCTGAAGGCTGACGGTGTCTCGGTGAACATGCACGCCGCGGGCCTCTACCTCGGGGATCCGAGCTTCGACCCGGTCCTCGCCGAACTGAACCGGCGCAAGGCCGTGGTGTTCACCCACCCGTTCAACCTGGCCGGATGCGGGGGGACACCCGTGGCCGAGTTCCTCGTGGACTTCCTGGCCGACACCACCCGCGCTGCGGTCAAGATGGTGCTCGCGGGTACCCTCACCCGCTTTCCTGACATACGGTGGATCCTCCCCCACGGGGGTGGCTTCTTCCCTTACATGGCCGGCCGGCTGCAGCTCGGCACCTACCTGGGTGCTGGCGTCGACGAGGCCACCGCCGTGCGCGCGCTCAAACGGTTCTACTACGACACCGCCATGCCCACCTCACCACACGCCACCCCGTCGCTGCTCGCCGCCGCCGGCAGCGACCGGATCCTCTACGGCTCGGACTGGCCGGCCGCGACCGCCGACGGGGCCAGGCTGAACGCGCGGGCGATCGACACCGACCCGTTCCTCGACCCGGCCACCCGCCGCCGCGTCAACCGTGAGAACGCGCTGCGGCTCCTGCCCGCGCTGGCCCGCCGCATGGGGGGCTGACGCGGGCCGCGGCCATACGTTCGATCCTGCGCGGTTCCTTCTCGCCCTCGACGCATCCGGACTCGTCCACCGGATCGCCGGGGCACCCGCCGGCGTCTGCCGGCGGGTGCCCCGTGGCGTGGCCGTTCAGCCGTCGAGCGCGGCGAGGTCCAGGTGGCGCAGGCGGTCCGGGCCGGACCAGGCGTCGATCTCGGTGATGCGGCCGCGGACGACGGTGAACGCCATGACGGCCCGCAGCCGGCCGTCGACGGTGGCGACGACCCCGGCGAGGCCGTTGACCAGCACCGGGCGCAGGACGGCGGCCGGGTTGGCGAACCTCAGGGCGCTTCCCGCGACCTCGCGCGCGCCGCGACGCACGCCGGCGGCGGCGGCGAGCGCGGGCGTCACCTGGGCCCCGAGGTCGGTGCGCAGCACCGCGTCGGGGTCGAGCACGGCGAGCAGTCCCTCGAAGTCGCCGCCGCGGGCGGCGGCGAAGAACGCGTCGACGACGGCCCGCTGGCGTACCCGGTCCGCCGGTGGCACACCGCCCGCCGCGTCCACGGGGTCACCCGTGTCGTCGGCGCCGGGAGCCTGCGCGGTCGTGGCGGTGCCGCGGACCCGGCGGCGGGCCCGGCTGGCGAGCTGGCGGGCCGCGTCCGCGGACCGGCCGACCATCGGGGCGATCTCGTCGAACGACACCCCGAACAGGTCATGCAGCACGAACGCCAGCCGCTCCGGCGGGCTCAGCGTGTCCAGCACGACCAGCAGCGCCAGCCCCACCGACTCGGCCAGCACGGCCTCCTGTTCGGGCCCGGCCGCGTCGTCGGGCCGGGTGACCACCGGGTCGGGCAGCCGGGCCTCCAGCGGCTCCTCGCGCCGGGTCGCCCGGGAGCGCAGCGCGTTCAGGCACACCCGGCCGACGACCGTCGTCAGCCAGCCGCGCAGGTTGTCGATACCGTCGGCGTCGGACCGGGCGAGGCGCAGCCAGGTCTCCTGGACGGCGTCGTCGGCCTCGGCGAACGAGCCGAGCATCCGGTAGGCGACGGACCGCAGGTAGGGCCGGTTCTCCTCGAACCGCCCGGCCAGCCAGTCCCCCGCGGCCGTCTCCTCTCCGACCGCGCCGGGACCGCCACCGGCCTCGTCGACGCGGCCAGTGCCGCGCGGGTCATCGTCCCGCTGCACGCCGTCGGACTGGCCCTCCTCGCGCTGGTCGCCGCCCGCAGGGGCATCACCGAGGTCGGCATCGTCCTCGCCAGAGCCGAGAGCCTCGCCGTGATGGCTGTCACGTTCGCGCATCTGTCACGTTCCTCCGTCGCGTCGGGTCATAGCACTGACCGTCGGCGCCAGGCGGATGTGACCGCGCCTGGCGCGAACCGCAGGAGGTTCTCGTGGAAGCACGCATGAAGCACCCGGTGTATGTCGTCCCGGCCGCGATGAAGGCGCTGGCCGCGCTCAGCGAGGCGGTGAAGGACACCGGGCTGCCGGAACAGACGATCGAGTTGGTCAACCTGCGCGCGAGCCAGATCAACGGCTGCGCGTGGTGCCTGCAGATGCACGCGGCCGCGCTGCGCAAGGCCGGGGAGCCGGACGAGCGGATCGACACGGTGGCTGGCTGGCGGGACGCGGCGTTCTTCACCGACGCCGAGCGGGCCGCGCTGGCGCTCACCGAGGCCGTCACCCGCATCGCCGACCGCGGCGACCCGGTGTCCGACGACGTGTTCGACGAGGCAGCCCGGCACTACGACGAGGCCCAGCTCGCCGCGCTGCTGCTCGCCATCGGGCAGATCAACGTGTGGAACCGGCTCAACGTCGCCACCCACCACGTCGCCGGCGCCTAGCACCGTCCCCGGCGGCGTTCGCCCGCCCTAGGCGGGAAGATCGCCAGGACTGTATCCGGATCCGAACCGCGAGCCCTCGCCAGTTCGGATCCGGATACAGAACCGCTGACCAAGATCACGGTGTGACGATGTCGTCGGGCCAACCCTTAAGGCCACTTGGAGGCCACAGCAGCGCGGGTGGCGCCGCCCGCGGAACCGTCGCGGCATCACGCCGGGTGCGCCCTCGTCGACGGCGACCCGCGGATCCACATGTCAGGACAGGTAGCGGCGGAAGCCGACGGCGGAGCGGGCGAAGCCGAGGGACTCGTAGAAGAGGTGGGCGTCGGCGCGTTCGGCGCGGGACAGTAGCTGGATCTTGTAGCAGCCCGCTTCGCGGGCCTGTTCGACGATGTGGGCCATCAGCGCCCGGCCGACGCCGAGCCGGCGCGCGTCCGCCGCGACGACGACGTTCTCGACGATCGCCCAGGGCTGGCCGCCGTGTGTCAGGTTGGCGATGACGAGCACCTCGGCGGTGCCGACGACGCGGCCGTCGGCGTCGGCGACCAGCAGCTGACGGGCCGGGTCGGCGAGGATCCGCGCCAGGATCGGCCCGGCGGCGGCAGGTCCGGCGGGCTGGGACTCGGGCCGGTCGCCGGCGAGCTGCCGGTACAGGTCCAGCAGGGCGGGCAGGTCCTCGGCCACGGCGGTCCGGATGCGTGGGCTGTCCACGCCCCCGATCCTCGCGCGCCGCCCACGGCGCCGGCCGCGCCGGTCCCCCGGAGCCGCGCCGGGCCGGCCAGCCCGGAGACGTCAGCCCAACGAGGACGCCGGGTCGGGATGCCCGCGTGCCGCGTGGGGCGGGCCCCGGTCACTCCGGCGGCCCGGGGCACGCGCGCCAGGTCAGCCGGAGCGGCGGGACTCGCGGCGGGCGCGGCTGCCGAGCGGCATCTGGGCGAGGTCCTCGGCCGAGCTGCGCAGGTTCCGGTAGCCGTAGCCGCGCTCGTCGAGCCACGCGCTCGCCGCGGCCTCGGCGCGGGTCACGGCCGCGGTCAGCGTGCCGGCCGGGTCGTCGTCGGCTTCGCCCGCGGGGCGGGCGTCGAGGTAACGGAAGGCGAAGAACGGCCGGGCGTCGAGGTCGTAGGTGAGGTTGCCCTCCGGGGTGAACGCCGCCAGGAACAGGTCGTGGTCGGCGGCCTTGGCGAGCAGCTCGGCGCGCTGCGCCTCGGACAGGCTGTCGAACATGCCCCTGACGGTCACCCGGAACGTACGTCCGCTCATCGCCTGATGGTAGTCACCGCTAGGGGTGATGCCCTCCAGTCGGCGAGGTGCGTCAGGTAGGCGGGTTCCACGCCGGCAGTGTCCCCCGTGGCCGGCACAGTGTCTTTCGTGCCCACGCCGACCGTCCTGGACGGCATCCGGTGGGATGTTCGGAGCCCGGGCCCGACAACTCCACCAGATCACCCGCGGCTTCGGCCCGACCCGTCACCAGCGGATTTCCCTCGCCCACGTGGCCAGCCCAGATCTACGCTGATCACGGGTGGGATTCGCCCGCGCCGGGGCGTGGAAAACTCCGCCAGATCACGGCTCACCCACCGCCGCGGGGTGGGACGGCGGGCCAGGTGTCGCCAGGGCGACTCGGGTCCGGCCGGTCCGGTTCGCGGCCACTAGGGTGCGGCTGTGCGGATACGAGCGGTGGCACCAGCGGCACTTGGACTGTTCCTCGCGGCCGCACTGACGGCCTGCTCCGCGGTCAGCGAGAGCAACGAGCCGGCGACCCCGGCGTCGACGACCGGGGGTGCGGCCTCGACCACGACGGCCACGCCCTCCGCGGGCACGTCGCCGAGCACCACGGCCAGCCCCGGCGGGCCGAAGCCCGGCTCGTTCACCGTCCCCAAGTCCACCTGCGACCTCGTTGACGCCGCGTCGCTCGAGCGGATCAGCGGCCGGTCCGGCCTCAGCCTGCGGAATGTCTCCGCCGCCTGCACGGTCACCGACGGTTTCCTGCCGGTCGGCGCGGTGACGCTGGTTATCCGCGCCGCCGACACGGGCAAGTCCGCCCAGCAGGAGCTCGACGACACCGTCGCCGACTCCGTCTACGGCAAGGACAAGGCCGAGGACATCCCCGGCCTCGGCGCCGCGGCCCGCTACGGCACCTCGCCGAGTCTCGGCGGCGTGACGTTCGCCTCCATCTACGTGGTCGACCTGCGCGGCACCCAGGTCGCGAGCCTGTCGATCTCCATCGACGCCAAGGACCCCTCCACCGCCAAGGACCCGCTCGTCGCCCTCGCCCGCACCGCTCTCGGCAAGATCTGACAGTTCCGGAGAAGCCGTGGGCCGTGGCCGCGGGTCACCGGTGCTCTGGGGCCGGCCGCGGGTGTCCACGGCCGGTCGGTGTGGGGCGCCGGGGGACACTGCTGGCATGGACTGCTCACACCTGACCCACATCGCCGCCCCGGCCGGGGTCGCCCCCGGCGTCGGCTACACCCACGTGGTCGCCGGCACGGGCCGGCTGGTCGCCGTCTCCGGGCAGGTCGCGCTCGACGAGAACGGCGCCGTCGTCGGCGTCGGTGATCCCGCGGCGCAGGCGGTTCAGGTGTTCGCGAACCTGGGCCGTTGTCTCGCGGCCGCGGGCGCGACGTTCGCCGACGTGGTCAAGCTGACGTTCTTCGTCGTCGACGTCGCCCACCTGCCGGCCGTCCGCGCCGCCCGCGACGCGGTCGTCGACACGGCCCGGCCGCCGGCGAGCACGGCCGTCCAGGTCGCGGCCCTGTTTCGCCCCGAGCTCCTGCTGGAGATCGAGGCGTTCGCCGTCGTCGCCTCCTGAACCGGGTCAGCGCGGGCCGCGAGCCCCGGACACGTCGAGGATCGCGGCCTCGACAGCCGGGTCCAGGCCGACCGGAGGGCGGTCGGGGCGGTGCGGGGCCTGGCCGCCGATCTTCTGGAGCCAAATCCAGGTGTCGGCCACGGTGTCGAGGACCGGGCGCGCGCGCAGTCCGGCGGCGAGTGCCCGGGAGACGTCGGCGAGGTGGAACGCGGCGTGGTACTCGCCGGGCGGGAACCAGCCCGGCAGCTCGGTCCACGGCCGCACCCCGGCGGCGAGGATCGGCTCCGGGTCGGTCCAGACCAGCTCGGCGTCGGAGCCGGTCGTCGTCACGCAGGCCGACAGCACCGAGGCCGTGGTCGCGTGCCCGGGCGGGCTCTGCAGGTCGAAAGGGCCGGCGTCGCCGGCCGCGGCCGCGTCGAGCAGCCAGCCCGCGAGGTCGCGGACGTCGAGGTACCCGAACGGCAGGTTGGCCGGGCCGGGGGCAAGGACCCGGCCGCCGCGGACGACCCGGTTCAGCCACCACGGCAGCCGGCCGATGTTCTCCCCCGGCCCGAGGATCAACCCGGGGCGGGGCAGCAGTGTGCGCCCGTCGCCGAACACGGCGAGCGCGGCCAGCTCGCCGCCGCGTTTCATCCGGTTGTAGGCGGCGAGGCCGCCGTCCTCGGCGTCGTCGGGGGACGCGTCGACGACCGGGGCGTCCTCGGCCAGACCGGTCGCCCCCGGCGGGCGGGGGAACGTGTAGACGGAACGGCTGGAGACGTAGACGTAGCGGCCGGCGCGCGGCTCGAGCAGCCTGGCGGCGTCGCGGACCGCGGCCGGTGCCCACGACCAGGTGTCGACGACTACGTCCCACTCGCCGTCGGCCTCGGCGAGCGCCGCCAGGCCGCCGGGCGCGGTCCGGTCCCCGCGCAGCGCGGCCACCCCCGGCGGCGCCGGGTGCTGTCCCCGGTGGAACACCGTCACGTCGAAACCCCGTTCGAGCCCCGCGTCGACCACCGCTGTACCGACGAACTCCGTCCCACCGAGCACCAGCAGCCGCATACCGCGACTATCGCCGCCGGGCGGGCCGGTGAGAACCTCGGCCTGCTGTAAGCAGAACCCGGGCACGGGCGAGTAGGCCTCGCGCCTGTCCTCGGCGATCTTCGTCCAGTGCCGGTAGGTCCGTTCCAGCGCTCCCTGGAGCAGGTCCTCGCCGGCGGCCCAGTCGCCGCCGACCAGCAGGGTCGCGCTCAGCAGCAGCCGTTCGGCCGATCGGGCCACGAACTCCTCGAACGCCGGTTCGTCATCCGCACGCACCCCTCGCCTCCCGTCCAGGTCGGGTATCTCGCGATCCCAGACGCGGCAGGGGCTGGCGCGCCATGAGCGCCTGCTCCCTGTTTTCTCCCCGTGGCGTTCCTGGCGCCACGGGCGGAGATTGACAGCCCGGCGGGAGCGGGTTAGAACGAGTTTCAGTTTTGCGTGACGTGGCTCACGGCCCGCGGCCGCGCGTGGCCACGGGCCGCGGGGCGACGGCCGCGGCTGTGGGCCGTCGTGGCTTCGAGAAGCAGTGGCCTGGAGAAGGGGACCGGCGTGCAGGCACAGGAACGCGACCCTGAGTTAACCCGCTCCCGGCTCGCCAGCTGGCTGGCTTCCCGGCTGCCGGGCGCCAACGGCGGCGGCGTGGACGTCGGGCCGCTGACCAGCCCGGAAGGCCTCGGGTTCTCCAACGAGACGCACCTGTTCGACGCGACCTGGGGCGACGGGCCCGACCGTGTCACCCGGCGGCTGGTGCTGCGGATCGCGCCGACCGTCTATCAGGTGTTCCTCGAACCGCGCTTCGAGGAGCAGTACCAGGTCATGACCGCGCTCACCGGCCAGGACCCGGGCCTGCCGATGCCGGAGCTGTTCGGCCTCGAGCGGGACGTGTCGCTGCTGGGCGCGCCGTTCTTCGTGATGGGCGCGGTAGACGGCCGGGCACCGGGCGACAACCCGCCTTACCACGTCGGCGGCTGGCTGCACGACGTCTCGCCCGCCGACCGGGCCGCGATGTGGTGGGGCGGCGTCGACGTCCTCGCCCGCCTGCACCGGCTCGACCCGGACGCCCTGGGCCTCGGTTTCCTTGACAGCCCGCGGCGCGGCCGCACCGGCATCGACCAGCAGCTCGCGTACTACGAGGAGATGCTCGACTGGGCGGCGGCGAAGGTGTTCGACACCCCGCCGGAGCCGCTGGCCAGCGCCCGGGCCTGGCTGCGCGCGCACCAGCCCGCCGAGCCCGGCCCGCCGGTCCTGCTGTGGGGCGACTCCCGGATCGGCAACATCCTGTTCGACGACGCGTTCCAGGTCGCCGCGGTGCTCGACTGGGAGATGGCGACGCTTGGCGCCCCGGAGACCGACTTCGCCTGGTTCCTGTTCCTCGACCGCCACCACTGCGAGGGCTGCGACGCGCCGCGCCTGGAAGGGTTCCCGTCCCGCGAGGAGACGGTCGCCCGCTACGAGCGGCTCCTCGGCCGGCCGGTACGCAACCTGGACTACTACGAGGTGTTCGCCGCCTACCGCTTCGCCGTCATCATGCTGCGGATCCTGGCGATGTTCGTGGAACTGGGGATGGTGGACCCCACCACCGACATGATCACCAACAACACGGTCAGCCGGATGCTCGCGAAGCTGCTGGGCCTGCCCGCCCCCGGCGCCCCGCCGCCCCGCGGCGAGCCCCGGACCGCGCCCGCCGGCGCCCCGGCCGCGGCCGGCTGACGGCCCCGGGCCACGCACCGCGCACCCGCCCCCGAGACCTCCAGGAGCGCCTCCGTGCTGTCGCCGCTCGATGACTACCCCGTCCACCAGACCGCCGCGCCGGTCCGCGAGGTCGCCACCTCCGACCGCAACTTCTACGACCGCTACTACTTCAACTGCGGCTCCCACGACGGCGACACGTTCCTGGTCCTCGGCCTGGGCCAGTACCCGAACCTCGGCACCGCCGACGCGTTCGCCCTGCTGCGCCGCGGCACCGAGCACCGGGTCGTGCGCGCCTCCAGGGAACTCGGCACCGACCGCTCCGACACGTCGGTCGGGCCCTTCCGCGTCGAGGTCGTCGAAGGCCTCAAGAAGCTGCGGTTCGTCCTCGAACCGAACGACCTCGGCCTGTCCGCGGACCTGACGTTCGAGGGCGCCATGCCCGCGACCCTCGAACCCCGCCAGATCATCCGCGGCGCCGCGGACCGGGTCATCATCGACGCCTGCCGCCTCGCCCAGACCGGCCGCTGGTCGGGCACCTTCACCGCCGACGGCCAGACAACCGACGTCACCCCCGACCGCTGGTGGGGCACGAGGGACCGCTCCTGGGGGATCCGGCCCGTCGGCGAGCCCGAGCCCGCCGGCCGGCCCGCCGACTTCCACACCCTGTTCTGGCTGTACCTGCCGATCCAGTTCGAGGACCACTCCGTCATCGTGATCCTGCAGGAGGACGAGGCCGGCGGCCGCTCCCTGGAGGAGGCACTGCTCGTCTGGCCCGCCGGGACCGGCAAACCCGCGGAGCAGCTCGGCCGCCCCGACTACACCATCGAGTTCCACCCCGGCACCCGCGTCCCGAAGTCCGCGGCCATCCGCTTCACCCGCCGCGACGACAAGCTCCCCGAGATCACCGCCGAGACGCTGGTCACCGCCCACCTCGGCGTCGGCACCGGCTACGGCTTCGACCCCGGCTGGAAGCACGGCATGTACCAGGGAGCGCTCAAGGTCGACGGGGAGACCGTCGACACCGCCGACCCCGCCCAGCAGGGCCGCCTGCTCGGCATCACCGACACCTTCGCCCGCTTCACCCGCGACGGCCAGGTCGGCTACGGCCTGTTCGAGCTCCTCGCCATCGGCCCGCACCGCCCCACCGGCCTTACCGGCTTCCTCTAAAGCCCGGGATGCCGTAGAAAGCCGGCATGCCGGGAATCGTGCGCCCCCCCCCCGGCGGGGGCCGGCGGGCGGGCGATTACCAGGCGGCCCCGCGGGGGGGGGGCGGGGCGGGATGTACGCCCCCGCGGCGGCTGACCGGCCCCCGGCCCGCCCGCCTGCCCATCCGGGCCTGGGCCGGCCGCGCTCGCGCACCGGGCATGGCCACGCCCGCCCGGACCCCGTCGTCCACGGGGCCGAGCCGGGCGCGGGTCAGCCGGAGCGCAGCGCGTCGGTGAGGCGGACGCGGGTACCGGTGCGCTTGACCGCCCCGGCGTAGATCCGGCCCGTCAGCGGCACCAGCCCAATGATCGTGGCGATGGTCAGGGCGGTGCCGAGCGCGATCTGCCAGGCGGCGGCCGTGCCCGCGGCGATGAGCATCGGCATGATCAGCGGCGCGGACAGCGGGACCAGCGACAGGACCCGCAGCAGGCCGCTGCCCGGGTCGCCGGGAAGCACCGAGATCCCGATGACATACGGAATGATGATGATCATGATGAGGGGCATGGTGACCGCGGAGGCGTCCTCCTGCCGGGACACCAGCGAGCCCGCGGCCGCGAACAGCAGCGCATAGAGCGCGAAGCCGAGCAGATACCAGACCAGCGACCAGCCCGCCGAGGCGAGCGCCGTCACCAGCGACAGGCTCAGCACCCCCGTCGCGACCGCCAGCGGCACGCCGACCGCGGCATACAGGGCCATCTGGATCAGGCCGATGATGCCGATCCCGATGACCTTGCCCGACATCAGCTGCCAGGGCCGGACCGTGCCGAGCAGGAGCTCGACGACCCGGCTGGACTTCTCCTCGACGACCCCCTGCGCGACCACCGGGCCGAAGATCAGCAGCGACAGGTAGATCAGGACACCGGTGACGGCCCCAAGCCCGATCCGCGCGTTGTCGCGCTCCTTGGGCGCCTCGAGCGCGACCACGTCGACGCCGGCCGCGGCGACGGCGCCATCAACCCGGCCGAGGTCACCGCCAAGCGCGACGACCTGCGCGTCGAGGGCCTGCTGGCGGGCGACGGCGGTGAGCAGACCCCGGCCCTGGTCGTCGAGGGTGTGCCGGACGATGACGCGAAAACCGTCCGGGCCGCTCGCCGTGACGGCGGCGTCGAGCGTCCCGTCCCGGACCTGGCGCTCCGCCTCGGCCGCGTCGGCGACGGTGACCGCGCGGACGTCGACGCCCGCGGCGTCACCGACAGCGGTGAGCGCCGCTCCGTAGCGGGCGTCCTCGGGCAGGAAACCGACCGAGCTCGGCGACGAGCCGCCGAACAGGGCGGTGACGCTGATCCCCGCGGCGAGCACGACGACCAGCAGCGGGGTCATGATCCGGAACGCTTTGGAACGCAGCCGGGTCGACACCTCGCGGCGCACGACGAGCCACAGCACGCGGCGCGACCGCACCGCCGCCGCGCCCCCCGCGTCCTCGCCGCCCCGACCAGGACGGCCGGCGCCGCCGCTGGGAGCTCCGGAGGCGTCAGCGGGCCCGGACGGCTCGTGGCCGGCGGCGCTGGTACCAAGGTCGATGGTGCCGCTCACCGCTGGCCGCCCTTCACCCGCACCAACGCGCCAACCCCGACACGTCTCCCCCGGCCACGCCCGCGCCTGGCCTTGCCCTGGCCGTCGTCCGACGGCCCGGCCGACACCGGGTCCGAGCTGACCACCTCGCGGAACAGCTCGGTCAGCGTCGGGCGGCGGTGCGCGAACTCGTGGACCGGGCCGGACGCGAGTGCCGCCCGCAGCACCTGCTGGTCGTCGGCGCCCGCGGCCAGCGCGAGCACCGTGCGCCCACCCTCCGCCCGGGCCCCGAGAACACCCGGCAGGCCCGCCGCCCAGCCCTCCGGCGCGTGCGGCGCCTCGACGACGAGCAGCGACTCGCCCCCCGCCCGCAGGTCGTCGACCGGCCCGACGGCGACCATCGCGCCGCCCGACACGATCCCGACCCGGTCGCACAGCCGCTCGACGAGGTCGAGCTGGTGGCTGGAGAACACCACCGGCACCCCCGCCGCGGCCCGCTCGCGCAGCACATCACTCATCACGTCGACCGCGACCGGGTCCAGGCCGGAGAACGGCTCGTCGAGGACCAGCACCGCCGGGTCGTGCACCAGCGCGGCGGCGAGCTGGGCGCGCTGCTGGTTACCGAGGCTGAGAGCCTGCACCTCGTCGCCGAGCCGCCCCGCGATACCGAGCCGCTCGGCCCACTCCCGGGTCGACCGGCGCGCGGCCGGCCCGTACAGGCCATGCAGCTGGGCGAGGTACTCCAGCTGCTCACCGACCCGCATCTTCGGGTACAGGCCCCGTTCCTCCGGCATGTAGCCGATCCGGCGGCGGGCCGCGAGGGTCAACAGGCTGCCGTCGTAGCGGACCTCACCGGCATCGGCGGTCAGCACGCCGAGCACGATCCGCATCGTCGTCGTCTTGCCCGCCCCGTTGGAACCGACGAAGCCGAACAGCTCACCGGCCCGCACGTCGAACGTCATCCCGCGCAGCGCGACAACCTCACCGTACCGTTTGGACAGCCCATCGATCGTGAGCGCTCCGTCGCGCACCTCGCCGCCTTCCGCGTGGGCGGTGCGGCCCGCGGCGGCTGCCGCGAACCCGACCCGGCTGCGTCCCACGGCGAGCACCGGCACGACGCGCGACGGTGCGGATGCCCATGGTTGCGGGCCCGGATCTTTCCTGTGCCCATCGTGCCATTCGCACTTATTGTTCCCTCGCGGTGCACCGCTCAGCGCGTGCGGCAGCATCATCTGATGAGCGAACCCTGAGGTCACCACGGCGAAGCAAGGCCGTGTCGGCCCAGCGGATCAGGACATCCAGGCGACACCGCCCGCCAGCACCGGTACCGGCGGGCGGAGACTGGCGGCGCGCGGCGGCCACCTCCCGCACGGCCCCGGCGTCGGATCGGGACGGGACTGGGCGGCCACCGGGGGACCCGGCGCAGGCGCCGAGGAAAGGAGTGCGCGGATGCCGCTGGAACCGCTACAGGCCGGTGACCCTACGCGGGTCGGCGGCTACAAGCTGACCGCCCGGCTCGGCGCCGGCGCCATGGGCGTGGTGTTCCTCGGCGTCGCCGACGACACAGCCACCATCCAGCTGGACGACACCCCGGGCCGCCGCCCGGCTCCCGGCCTCCCCGGTCCCGCCGCGAGCCCGACGGCACCGCGCCTCGCGGGCGGCGACCCCGCGGCCGCCGGCGACGGACGGCTGGTCGCCGTCAAGCTGATCCACCAGCGGATCGCCGCCGCGGCCGACTACCGGGCCCGGTTCCGCCGGGAGGTCGCCGCCGCCAGGGCCGTCGCCGGCGTCTGCGCCGCCCGGGTGCTGGCCGCCGACCCGGACGCGCCACGGCCCTGGCTCGCGACGGAGTACATCCCCGGGCCGACCCTCGCCGAGGCCGTCGGCCTCGGCGGGCCGCTGTCGGCGCCGACCGTCGAGGCCCTCGCGGTCGGCCTCGCCGAGGCCCTGGTCGCGATCCACCGCGCGGGCATCGTGCACCGCGACCTGAAACCGGCGAACGTGCTCATCACCGCCGCCGGACCGAAGGTCATCGACTTCGGCATGGCCGTGCCGACCAACCCGGCGGCCGGCACCGAGGTGACACAGACCGGCGCCGTCGTCGGCAGCCCCGGCTACCTCGCGCCCGAGCAGGCCGAGGGCAGGCGCGCCGGGCCCGCGGCGGACGTGTGGGCCTGGGCCCTCACCGTCGCGTTCGCGGCGACCGGCCGGCCGCCGTTCGGGACCGGGACGGCCGGGGCGCTGCTGTACCGGTCGATGACCATCGAGCCGGACCTCGCCGGCGTGCCGCCGCGGCTGTTGGCCGTGGTGCGCTCGGCGCTGCGCCGCGACCCGCCCGCCCGGCCGTCCGCCACGAGGCTGCTGGCCTCCCTCGTCGGCGACACGGCCGACCCGGCGGCCGCCGCGGCCCGAGTGCTGGAAGTCCTCTGGCAGCCCCCGGCCTCCGTTCCAGGCACGCCCGGCGGCGCCGCGCCCGCACGGCCGGCACCGACGCCGGCGTCGCCATGGCCGGCCGGGCCTCCCACACCGGTCCCGCCGGCAGCGGGCGAGTGGGGCTCACCCGGCACCCGGCCGGACACGGCCGGCGGGCAGCACTGGTTCCCGCCACCGACCCCCGACGCGTACCCGACCCCCGGCACGACACCGCAACCGGCCCACACTCCTGCCCCGACCGGCCACGGGGAACGGCCCGCGGCCCTCGGCGGGCCACTGGCCGTCCTCGCGCCCCCGGCACCCGCCCGGCGGCCGGCCCCGCCCCGGCGCGGCCGGTTCGTGGCGACCGTGGCCGCGGCGCTGCTCGCGTCCGGGCTCGCCGGCGCCGGGATCACCGCGGCGGTGACCAGCGCCGGGAACAGCCCGACACCCGGGCCCACCCCGACGGCCACCGCCACCACACCCGCCGCCTCCCCGGCCCCCCAGGGGGCCGGCATCCCGGGCGCGGGGGACACCGAACTGCTCGCCGGCCGCTTCACCGGGACCTACACCTGCCAGCAGGGCGCCACCGCCCTGCAACTGACCATCTTCGACATGCCGGAGGCACCCGGCCGGGTCACCGCGCTGTTCTCGTTCTCGGCGACGAAGGACAACCCCGACGTACCGTCCGGGGCGTACACGATGGACGGCACGCTCCAGGGCGACGATCTTGAACTGACCGGCAGGATCTGGCTCGACCACCCGGTCGGCTACATCATGGTCCGCCTGTCCGGCACCTCGTCCACGGACGGCCAGCATCTACAGGGCCAGGTCCTCGGCGCCAGCTGCACCACTTTCGCCGTCTCCAAGACCCCGGTCACCTCGGTGGGCTGACCCGCGCCAGCCCCGCCGACCGCCGGCATCCTGACGGCGCCACCCGTCGGGCCCCTCCGCGGGACGGGCACGCCGATGGCCACGGCACGAGGGAGGCACGTCGGCGGCGCGGGAGGCCAGGACGGGCCGGGATCGTGCGCGCGGCGCGGCGAGCATGGTCGACTGTGAACGTGGCCGAGCCCGACACACCCGTCCCGCCGCCCGCGCGGTGCTCGCTGTGCGGCCACCCATGGTCGGCCCACTTCGGCGGTGGTCCGACGGCCGTATGGGTGACCTGCTGCGCCCTCCCCGGCCAGGCCGAACCCGCCACCGCCTCGGGCACGGCCAGCCCGGGCACGGCCAGCGTCAGCGGCGCCGAACTGGCCGCCGACCGGACGGGCGGGAGCGAGACGGACGGCCCGAACCGAGACCCGGAGCGGGAGCTGACACGACGTGCCGCCGCGGGCACCGCTCTGCCAGCCGTCGCCGGCCTCGCGGGCCCGGCGCCGAGCTGCTACTGCCGGCGCAGCGTCGAGGAGTTCCGCCAGGAGGCCCTCCGGGAAGCCCGCGCCACGGCCGGCCACCCACACCCACCGGCCGCGAGCGCCGGTGGGACCAGCGGTGACGACGGCGCCGACGACCCCAGGCCCGGGGCGGCCCCGGGGGTGGTGCTGTGCGTGACCTGCCGCGCCGCGCCCGCGCAGGACACCCAGTGCCACCCCTGCCGCCAGGCCCGCCAACACGCCTCCCGGGCCCGCTTCGCGGCCCGCCACGCTCAGCTCACCCGCGACACCCGCCACCGCCGGACCGGCCGCGGATGACACCGGACAGCGGCGCCCGGCTCCAGGCCGCGACAGCCACGACGACGACACCGCCCTGCCCGCCGTCTCCCTCACCGCCGGCACCTGACCCGGCCGCCGCACCCGCACCTGTGGGCCACAGCCGGGTGACAGGGCCCGGCGCCGGGTCACGGGCACTTCAGGTCCGACATCGGCAGCATGTCGACCTTCGAACAGTACGTGTCCCTGCTGACCAGCCAATGGCCGTCGACCAGCACCGCCGTACCAGTCGTGCCGAGCGAGTACTTGCCGTCGGACGTGGTGGCGGGCAGCGCCTTGTCCGTGAACGTCAGCGTGAAGGAGACGCTGACGGTCGTGGGAGAGTCCTGCGTCATGCTGCCGAAGGCGATGGAGATGGTGGCGACCAGCCCCGGGTACCGCTGGGCGACCCTGCCGCGGACCGGCAGGATCTCCGCCGGGTCCTGCACCGCCGCCCCCCACGCCTCGTCCGACAGCGGCGGGTTGCGCGCCAGATAGACGGTGTTGAACGCCGCCTTGACCTGGTCCACCGTCCGCGGATCCACCGTGTTCGGCTCGCGGCCTAGCTGGACACCCTCCGCCACCCGCTTGATCTCCGCCCAGTCGAGTGGGGCGACGTCCCGCACGCTGACGACCAGCAGCGGGCCGCCGTCCCCCACGCTCCAGAACAGCGCCCCCAGATGGGTCTCACCGCCGCCCGAGATGTTCGCCGGGAGCTCCGTGCTGAGACGCACCGCGGGCTCACCGCCCACCGTCGTCGGCGTCGGCGTCGCGCCATGCAGGGCCGCCTGAAGCCCCGCGACGGAGATGGAGCCCGGGTACCAGTTGACCCCCACCTTCAGCTCCGACGCGTCCCCGCCGTCCGACGGCCCGAAGGTGCTCGCGTAAAGCCCCTGGGTGTCGCGGCCCGCCAGGTAGGCGAAGTACCCGAGAACGCCACCCTCCGAGGAGCGCATGACGTCACTTCCAGCCTTGTCTGACAGGTGCTTCGTTCCCTCCGGCAGCCACGTGACCGTGATCCCGCCGTAGGAGTGGTGGGCCCCCGGCGCGCCCGGCGCCACGGTGCTGGCCGGCGCGATCCCGTTCGTCCCCACACCTCCGCCCAGCAGGCCCACCGAGACCAGGAGCACGACGACCGCGGTGACGACAGCCGCCACCGACCCGGCGGCCCGGACCCGCGCCCGGCGGCGGCGCGCCCGGACCCGCACCGACTGGGCGAACCACGGCCCGACCGACAGGGCGGGCAGCTCGGCCCGGGCGGCGCGCAACCACGCCTCGACGTCGCTCAGGTCCGCGTCGCTCAGGTCCGCGTCGCTCAGGTCCGCGTCGCTCGCGTGCACGTCATGCGGGTCCACGTCGCGTCCACCGGTGCTCACAGCGCCTTCCCCCCTGCCTGGCTGGCTCGCACCTGCTGGGTCGCGTCCGCCTCACCCTCGCCCGGTGCCGCCAGGCCCGCGGGGCCGCCGGACGGCTGGGCCGCCGCCCGGTGCCGCCCAGCCGGCGTGCTCCGCGCCTTGGCCAGGACGACACCGGCGGTACCGCCCCCCTCGTTCGTCAGGACGTCCACCGCCGCGGACCGCTGGCCGGCCGGCCGCACCGGCCAGCGAGCGGCGCCGCCGCCGCCGATGCCGGCCAGGTGCTCGTTGTCGCGTAGCCTCGCCAGGCCCCGGGAGGCCTGGCTGCGCACCGAGCCGACGGAGCAGCCGAGGAGGGCGGCCACCTCGGCTTCCGGCAGGTCGTCGAGATAGCGCAGGACGACGATGGCGCGCTGGCGGGGCGGCAGGGTACGCAGCGCGCGCGTCAGCCCGTCGCGCGCCGACAGCGCCTCGGCATGGTCGGCGATCTGTGGCCCGAACCCGCCATGGCCATGCTCGGTCAGCAGCGGCACCTCGGTGACCCGCGCCCGCAGCCGGCGCCACCGGCTGGTCGCCGCGTTGACGAGCGCCCGGCGGACGTACGCCTCCGGCTGTCCCTCGGCGACTCTCGACCAGTGTCGGTAGGTGCGCTCGAACGCGCCCTGCAGGAGGTCCTCGCCCGCCGCACGGTCACCGCCGACCAGCAGCACCGCGCTCAGCAGCAGCCGATTCGCGGACCCCGCGACGAACTCCTCGAAGGCCCGTTCCTCGTCGGCACGCACCCCTCGCCTCCCACCCCATCGGCCATCTCCGTACATAACCTTCAACGCCCCTGCCCGGGTTCGCGATGAGCGCCCGTCGCCGCCTTTGAAGCGAAGATCAAGATTTTAGGAGACGTCTTTAGTCGATGTTGGGGTTGGAGGGTGGTTGGGTCTTAAGTGATCACAAGATCAAATTGCAGCCTGTTGGCTCGTCAACAGCGTTGATTATCTTGGTGGATGAGAGGCGAAACGATCTCCCATCGTCACGGCCGGCCTCGGTCCGCTCGGGTGCCACGACACTCGTCACCCCGCCTCCCCTCTTCGCGTCTCGCACATCCGGGCCGCGCTCCTCTCCCCAGACCTGCCCCCGCCTGCGCTGTTCCCGCCCTGCATCAAGGCCCGTGGGCCCATGTGCGCGGGCACACCCCCTTCCGCTGCCCCGCTCAGACCCACCGCGGCCGGGGCACACGGCAGGATTGGACCGGCGCCACGGTCGTCGGGCAGACGACAGGCGGACACCGGGCCGCGGGCAGGCGGAAAGGATGACGTCGTGGATCGCGAGGACGACCTGGACGTGCTGCGGGCGGCCGCGGCGATGGCGCTCGACTACGCGGCGACGGTCGACAGCCGGCCCGTCGCACCGTCACCGGAGGCGGTGGCGGCGCTCGCCGCGTTCGACGAGCCGCTGCCCGAGGCCGGCCTGCCCGCGCAGGCGACACTGCGGCTCCTGCACGACACCGGCAGCCCGGCGACGATGGCCACGGCCGGCGCACGCTACTTCGGTTTCGTCATCGGCGCGACGCTGCCGGCGGCCCTGGGCGCCTCCTGGCTCACCAACGCCTGGGACCAGAACGCGGCCCTCCCGACGATGTCCCCGGTCGCCGCCAGGCTGCACGACGTGACCCGCGGCTGGCTGCTCGACCTGCTCGGCCTGCCCGCGGGCTGCGCGGTCACCTACGTCACCGGTGCCACCATGGCCAACGCCGCCTGCCTCGCCGCCGCCCGCGACGAACTGCTCGCCCGCCTCGGCTGGGACTCGCAGGCCGACGGGCTGTTCGGCGCCCCCGCCTTCGACGTCGTCATCGGAGAGGGCGCGCACTCGACGCTGCGCAAGTCGCTCGGCCTGGTGGGCCTCGGCCGCTCACGGGTACACGTCGTGCCCGCCGACGACCAGGGCCGGATGCGCGCCGACGCGCTGCCGGACGGCCTTCCCGGCCCGGTACTCGTCTGCGCGCAGGCCGGTGAGGTCAACACCGGCGCGTTCGACCCGTTCGACGAGATCGCCGACTGGCTCGCCCGCCGCCCCGGACCCGCGCCGGGCTGGCTGCACGTCGACGGCGCGTTCGGCCTGTGGGCCCTCGCCGACCCGACCCGGCGTGACCGGCTCGCCGCCGGGCTCACCCGCGCCGACTCGTGGGCGACCGACGGCCACAAGTGGCTCAACGTCACCCACGACTGCGGCCTCGCCTTCGTCCGCGACCCGGCTCCGCTGCGGCGCACCTTCACCGCCGCCGCCGGCTACACCCCCGCCGGCGACGCGTTCGACGCCATGCACCACACGCCCCAGTCCTCGCAGCGGGCCCGCCAGATCGAGGTGTGGGCGGCCCTGCGGACCCTGGGCCGCGCAGGCGTCGCCGACCTCGTCACCCGCGCCTGCGACGCCGCCGCCGAGATCGCCCGCCGGCTGGCGGACGGCGGCCTCACCGTCGTCAACGACGTCGTCCTCAACCAGGTCCTCATCCGCCTCGACGCGCCGCCCAAGAGCCCTGCGAGCTCCGGGGCCTCCGGCGGCGACGAGCCCTCCGGCGAGGCGCTCACGCGGGCGCTCATCGCCGAGATCCAGGCCGACGGGCGAATCTGGTGCGGGCCGACCCTGTGGCACGGCCAGACCGCGATGCGCCTCAGCGTCTCGAGCTGGAAGACGGGCCCCGACGACGCCGCGTTCGCCGCCGACGTCATCCTCACCTGCGCCGCCCGCGTCCTGGCCCGCCTCACACCGGCCGTCAACGCCACCGGTCGCTGACCCATGCCGGCAGCCGGGGCCGGACCTCGGCGCTTCGTGGCAGGGATGTAGCCTTCCGACCTCATGACTCTCGGCATCGCAACAGTGCTTACATAAGCACTGTTACGATGCGGAATGGCTGAGGACCACCCACTCGATCCCACCCAGCAGAGCCTCTGGCGGCCCCTGCGCCTCCTCCAAGCGTCGATGGACGCGGATATTGCCCGGATCTACGCAGAGGCGCGGATCGATGGACTCAAACCGAGCTTTGCGATGGAGCTGCTGCGGCTGCACGCCGCCGGCCCCATGACCATCACCGAGCTGGCCGAGTCCGTCGGGCGGACCCATTCAGCGCTCAGCCAGAAGGTGGCCGCGATGCGTTCGGCCGGCTGGGTCCAGACCATCGCGGGCGACGACGGGCGCAGCAAGAAGGTGACGCTCACGGACAAGGCCCGCGGCGTCGTCGGTCGCCTGGCGGCGGAGTGGCGAGCCACCGAGGCCGCCCTCACCGACATCGAGGCTGAGAGCCCGTATCCGCTGAGCCGGGTCGTCTCCGACATCGAGCGGGCCCTGGAGCGCAAGAGCTTCCGCGACCGGATCGCCGAGAAGCTGGCGGAGGATCCCGCATGGGGCTGAGCAGCACGCTGCTGGATGTCACTCCCCTGCGCGCGTCGCCGCTCTTCCGGCGGCTGTGGATCGGGCAGGCGTTCTCCGGGCTCGGCAGCCAGATGACGCTCGTCGCCGTGATGTTCCAGGTCTGGGAGGCGACGAAGAGCACCGTGTGGACCAGCGCCGTCGGCCTGGCCCAGGCGATTCCCCTCGTCACGCTCGGCCTCTTCGCCGGATCGCTTGTCGACCGCGTGAACCGGCGGACGTTCTACCTTGCCACGACCAGCGGGCAGGCCGCGTGTTCGCTCCTGCTCGCTTTGCAGGGCCTCGTCGGGCACCTTCCGACCGCCGGGGTGCTGGCACTGGTCGCGACGCAATCCTGCTTCGCCGCCGGCAGCGGCCCGGCCTCCCGCACCTTCATCCCGCACCTACTACCCACCAACCAATTGGCCGCCGGACTGGCGCTGAGACGGATCGCCTTCCAGGGCTCCATGCTCGCGGGCCCCGCACTGGGCGGGCTGATCGTGGGCTGGCTTGGCGTCGGCACCTGCTACCTGTCTGGTGCCTTTGTCGGTGCTCCAGCCCGGAAAGTCCACCAGATCATGACGTACCGACGGCGAGGCCCGCCGCCAGCGGTGACTGAGAGTGGTTCCAGACAAGATCATAACAAGATCATATAGTAGCGAGACCGCATGTCAACGCCGTAGACCACAGTGTAAGTACGATGGACGTCCGCTCTTCATCGCGACACCCATGCCGCGCGGCCCCCGGCCACGCCCCCGGGCGTCCGGGGGCGCCAGCCGCCCGCTCAGGGGTCGCGGCACACCATCGCCGGCGAGGCGGGCTGTCAGTGACGGGGGGCGGGGACGGCCCAGTCGGTGGTGGCGGCCCAGGGGCGGGCGCGGGCGGTGATCTCCTGGATGATGGTGCTCTTGGCCTCGGCGTAGTGCTGCATGCTTGGCCAGTCGAGGGCCGCGAGGGCACGCTTGGCGGCCTCGTAGGCAGCGCGGTCGGCCGGGTCGTGGCGCAGCCAGTCGCGGAACAGCAGGTGGCGGTGCTCCCAGTCGCTGCCCGCGGCGCAGACGTGGATGTGGACGTCCTGTTCGGGGGTCCGGAACATCCAGTGCTCGCCCTGCTCCCGGACCCGCACGATGTAGCCGGCGCGCAGCAGCGGGCCCTCGAAGCACGCCGAGTCGGCCATGTCGGAGACGCTGATCTGGATGTCGATGATCGGTTTCGCGCCGAGCCCTGGTACCGACGTGGAGCCGATATGCTCGACGCGTACGGCGGCTTCGCCGAGTGCTCCGACGATCCGTGCCTGTTCGTGCGCGAACCGCGTGACCCATTCGGGGCGGTAGGCGGCGATCACGATCGGCCGCTTTTCCAGCCCGCCGACGAAGATCTCCTCCCGCGGCGTCACGGCCGCCGGGTCAACGTTCGCCACCACAACCATCCCGCACGTCCCCTCGGTACGGCGCGAATCACCCGACTCCGGGTCATCCCGGACCATCTCCCCCGCCACCGGCCCATTCTGCGCCGGACCGCAGGTCTGCGGGCCGTCGGAACAACGACACCCCGGCTTGAGCCCACACCAGGACCGACCTCGGACCACACGCAGACACGCCACCGGGCGGCCTAACGCGACGCGCGGGAGCGCAGCAGGACGTCGAGTCCGTCGAGCATGCGCGCGAGGCCGAAGTGGAACTCGGCGTGCAGCTCATCGGCGACGCCCTCCGGCGGCACGGACGGGTCGATCTCGCCGGAGACGGCGATCGCGTGCAGCGCGGGGAACCGCGCCGGGTCGAGCAGCCGGGCCAGTGTCGCGCCATAGTCACCATCGCCAGGCTCGTACGTGCCGGCACCGGCGGCGGCCACGACGTCGCTCGTCAGCTGCGCGGCGGACATCGCGTAGCGGGACAGCATCAGGATCGCTGAGAGCTTCTCCTGACCGGTCAGCGGCACACCGGCGAGCGGGGCGACGCCGCGGTCCATCCAGGCCAGTTGGTGGGGCAGGGTCGGGGCGCCGCCGATCCCGACCCTGGTGATCCACGGGTGCGCCAGCGCCCGCTCGTACATACCTCTCGTCCAGGCGTCGAGCCCGGCCCGCCAGCCAGCGGCCGGGTCCGTCACCAGCGTGTCCGGCGGCGGGCCGACGGCCTCGTTGAGCATGAGCAGCAGCAGGTCGTCCTTGCTGGCGACGTGTCGGTAGAGCGACATCGTCGTGAAGCCGAGCCGCTCGGCGACCCGGGCCATCGAGAGCGCGCCGAGCCCCTCCTCGTCCGCGAGCGCGATCGCCGCCTCGACGAGGCTGTCGAGCCGCAGCGCCGGCCGCGGCCCGCGCCGCGGCCGCGTGGGGGCACCCCACAGCAGCTCGAACGCGCCCGGCGGGCCCCCGGCCGCCGCGCCGCGCCGCTCGCCGCCGCCCGCCCGGCCGCCGCCCCCGTCCATCTCCTTCGTCATCCCACCGCCCTGTTCTCCCTCGCCCGCCGGCCCGCCCACGCGCCGCTCCTGGCACGGAAGGGGGCTGGCCTCGAGTGTCGTCCCCCCGGACGGCCCGCCACCGAGATGCCTCGCCACCGCCCGTTGACCACCTTCCGACAACTGTGTATAACGTACATCTTGTGTATGCCATACACAGTTTTCGTTCGGCACGCGAGGTGGGCGTAGCCCCACCCCGGGCCGGGTTCCAGGACCCGTGTCCGGATCACGACACCGCGCCACGCTGATCCCGCCGGCCCCGACCGGCGCGCCTCGCAGCCGCGCGCCGGTCGACACCCGGCACGACCCGCCAGACCGCCCCGCCTCGATCAGCCCATCCCCACCCCGCCAAGCGCCCCGGCCAGAGCAGGCCGGACCAGCGCGGGAAACCCGACCAGGAAGGTCATGACCATGCCGACCACCATGGACGCCGGCCGCGAGCCTCTGGCGTCCCCACTCCCACCGGCGTCCCCGGCGCCTCGTACCCTGCCGGGCGCCGACGACGCCGTCATCCGGGTGCGCGGCCTGCGCAAGGCGTTCGGCGGCGTCACCGTGCTCGACGGGGTCGACCTGGACGTCGCGGCGGGCCACGTCCACGCGCTGCTAGGGCCGAACGGCGCCGGCAAGACGACGCTGGTGCGGATTCTCGCGACCCTGCTGCGCGCCGACGCCGGCGAGGCGGCCGTCGCCGGCCACGACCTGGCGCGCGCGCCACGCCGGGTCCGCGAGGTGATCAGCCTGACCGGCCAGCACGCCGCCGTCGACGAGTTGCTTACCGGCGAGGAGAACCTCTGGCTCGCCGCGCGGCTGTTCCGGCTGCCCCGGGCCGTGGCGCGCCGCCGGGTCGCGGAGCTCGTCGAGTCGTTCGACCTGGCCGGGTTCTCCCGCCGGCTGGTGAAGACCTACTCCGGCGGCCAGCGCCGCCGCCTCGATCTCGCCGTCGGCCTGGTCAGCGACCCGGAGGTCATCTTCCTGGACGAGCCGACGACCGGCCTGGACCCGCGCAGCCGCCAGGGCGTGTGGGACGTCGTCGCGCGGCTCGCGGACGGCGGCGCGACGGTACTGCTGACGACCCAGTACCTGGACGAGGCCGACCAGCTCGCCGACCTGGTCTCCGTCCTCGACGGGGGCCGGATCGTCGCCGAGGGCACCCCCGCGGCGCTCAAGGCCCGCCTGGGTGCCGAACGTGCCGAGCTGACGTTCCCCGACGACGCGGCCTACTCCCGTGCCGTCGCCACCCTGCGCGCCGCCGTGCCCGCCCAGCCCACGGCTCCCCCGCCAACCGCGGCGGCGTCGTCCGCGGCGTCGGACACCGACGCGGCGGCCACCGGGGCGGGCCTGGCGGGCGGCGAGGTCGACGTCGACGCGGACCCGGTGGCCCGCCGGGTCGGCGTGCCCACCGACGGCACCGCGGCCGCCCTGCGCCACCTGCTCGACGACCTCGACGGCCGCGGCATCGAGGTCGCGCGCGTCGAGCTGAGGGTCCCCACCCTCGACGACGTCTTCCTCGCCCTCACCGCCGGCTCCGCGTCCCGGAAGGACACCCGATGACCACCGCCGCCGTCCCGTCACGCCGCCCGCCCGCCGCCACCAGGCCCGCCCGTTCCGGCGGCGGCACCCCCGCGATGATCGGCCGGAGCCTGCGCCGGCTGCCGCGCCAGCCCGACACGGTGATCATCTCCGTCGCGCTGCCGGTGATGCTCCTGCTGCTGTTCGTCTACGTGTTCGGCGGCGCGCTCGACGCCGGCGGCGGCCGGGCCGCGTATCTGACCTACGTCGTCCCCGGGATCATCGTGCTGGCCTCGGGGTGGGGCGCGGCGTCCACGGCGGTCGCCGTCGCCGCCGACATGACGAACGGGATCATCGACCGGTTCCGGTCGATGCCGGTCCGCGGCCCGGCGGTGCTCACCGGCCACGTCGTCGCGAGCCTCGCCGCCAACGCCGTCGCGACCGCGCTGGTCATCGGCATCGCGCTGGGCCTCGGCTTCCGCCCCGACGCCGGCGTCGGGGGCTGGCTCGCCGCCATCGGGGTCGTCACGTTCTACGTCCTGGCGATCACCTGGGTGTCGGTCGCGCTCGGCCTGCTCGCCGGCAGCCCGGACGCGGCGAACGGGATGACGTTCTTCATCCTGTTCCTGCCCTACGTCAGCAGCGGCTTCGTCGCGACCGACACGATGCCCGGCCCGCTGCGCGCGTTCGCCAACCACCAGCCGCTCACCCCGGTGATCGACACCGTCCGCGGCCTGCTCGTCGGCGGCGGTGCCGACGGCTCGGACCTGGCCGCCGCCCTGGTCTGGTGCGCCGGCATCCTGCTCGTCGGCTACACCGCCTCCGCCGTCATCTACCGCCGCCGCTCCGCCCGTTGACGGCCCGGGGCGCTAAACGGTCATCGAGTAGGCGACGACGCCGCGGCGCAGGGCGTCCATGGCCTCGCGCGCGGTGGAGCGCAGGGGGGACCCGGCGCCGGCTGTCTGGGCGATCTGGTCGAGCAGGTCGAGCAGCTGGCGCATCCAGCGGACGAAGTCGCCTGCGGTCAGCTCGGTCGCGTCCTCGCCGAGGATCCGCTCCAGCGACCGGCCCGACGCCCAGCCGTAGGCCGCGGTGACGAAGCCCAGCTCCGGCGGGCGCAGGAAGTCCAGGCCATGCTCCTGTTCGACGCCGGACAGCTGGACGTAGATCCGGTGGGTGGCGCCGAGCGCGGCCCGCAGGTCCTCGTCGCCGGGCAGCGCCGGCATCGCCAGGTCGTCGCCGCGCGGCTCGAACACCAGCGACGACACCGCGGCGGCCAGCGCCGCCGGCGTGAGCGGCTCCCACACGCCCCGGTCGAGGCAGACCGCCACGATCAGGTCCTGCTCGGTGTAGATCCGGGCGAGGCGCGCTCCCTTCGGGGTGACGGTGTCACCGTCCAGGTAGTCGAGCTCGGTCAGCGCCGCGCGGACCCGGTCGAACGTGCGGGCGACCGTGTTGGTCCGGCCCTCGACCTTGCGGGCCAGCGCCTCGGTCTCCCGGCGCAGCCGGGTCGCGCGCTCGGCCTTGCGCAGGTGCTCCTCGCGGCGCGGGCAGTCGTGCACCGGGTGGGCTCGCAGCGCGCGGCGCAGCCGGGCGAGCTCGGCGTCGTCGGACGCGGCGGAGCGGGCCCGCTCCCGCTTGCCGGGCTCGGCGCGCAGCTCGGCGTGGTGCAGCGAGCTCGCCAGGTCGCGCCGGGAGCGGGCGTCGCGGGGGTTGAACGTCCGCGGCACCCGCACCCGGCCGAGCGGCTCGACCGCGACCGGGAAGTCGATCAGGGAGAGCCGCCTGACCTGCCGGTCGGCGGTGAGCACCAGTGGGCGCGGCTCGTCGACGGAGCGCGGGTCGACGGCCACGTCGAGCACGACCGCGAGCCCCATCCGCCGCCCGGCCGGCACCCGGACCACGTCGCCGGTGCGCAGCCGCGCCAGCGCCTCGGCCGCCTCCGCGCGGCCGTGGGCCGCGCCCTCGCGCGAGAGGCGCTTCTCCCGCTCGCGGATGTCGCGCCGGATCTGGTCGTACTCGTGCGCCGAGCCCCGGTCGCACTCGACCTCGGCGGTCAGTTCGTCGAGCGCCGCCTGGTTGCGCCGCACCTGCCGCGCGAGCCCGACGACGGCCCGGTCGGCCTGGAACTGGGCGAACGACGACTCCAGCACGGTGCGGGCGCGCTCGGCGCCGAGCCGGCCGACCAGGTTGACGGCCATGTTGTAGGAGGGGCGGAACGACGAGCGCAGCGGGTAGGTGCGGGTCGAGGCGAGCCCGGCGACGGCCAGCGGGTCCAGCCCCGGCTGCCAGAGCACCACCGCGTGGCCCTCGATGTCGATGCCGCGCCGGCCGGCCCGGCCGGTGAGCTGGGTGTACTCGCCGGGGGTGATGTCGGCGCGGGTCTGGCCGTTGAACTTCGACAGCCGTTCGAGGACGACGGTGCGCGCCGGCATGTTGATGCCGAGCGCGAGCGTCTCCGTCGCGAACACGGCGCGGACCAGGCCCCGCACGAACAGCTCCTCGACGACCTCCTTGAACACCGGCAGCATCCCGGCGTGGTGCGCGGCCAGGCCCCGCTCCAGCCCGTCGAGCCACTCCCAGTAGCCGAGGACGCGCAGGTCGCCGTCGGGGATCCCGGCGGTGCGGGCCCGCACGTGGGCGCGGATCTCGGCGGCCTGCTCGGACGTCGTCAGCCGCAGCCCGGCGGCCGCGCAGGCCGCCACCGCGGCGTCGCAGCCGACCCGGCTGAACACGAAGGTGATCGCCGGCAGCAGGCCGTCGCGGTCGAGCCGCTCGATCACCTGCGGGCGGCTCGGCACCCAGGGCCGCCGCCGCGGCCGTCCGCCGGGGCCCGGCCGCCCGGAGCGCGACCACTCCGGCCCAGAGCTCTCCAGCCGGGCCAGCCGCAGCAGCTCGGGGTTGACCGGCCGGCCGTCCGAGGCAACCGCCCCGACGGCCCGGTCCCCCGCGCCGTTCCGGTCGTCGCCGGCCCCGGCCGGGCGGTCGTCGCGGCCGCGCTGACCATCATGGCTGTCACGGCCACCCCGGCCCGGCCGGGCTGGCCCGGCGTCGCGGGCCGCGCGGCTCTGCCGTCCGGGGGCGCCGGCGCGGCCGGGCCGCTCGCCGCGCGCGCCGTCGCGGGCCCGATCCCGGCCGGCGGCGGCACCAGGGCCGGGACCGGACCCGGGCCCCGCGGGCTTGAGCGCGCGAGGGCCGCCGTAGACGTCACCGAGCGGGGCGGCGTCCTCGACGAACAGGTCGTAGAGCGCGCGGTCGGCCAGGACGTGCTGCCACAGCGGCACCGGCCGGTGCTCGGAGACGATCACCCGGGTGTGGCCGCGGACGGTGACCAGCCACTGGGCGAACTCCTCGGCGTTGCTCACCGTCGCCGACAGCGACACCAGCTGGACATGCGCCGGCAGATGGATGATCACCTCTTCCCAGACGGCGCCGCGCTGCCGGTCGGCGAGGTAGTGGACCTCGTCCATGACGACGTAGGCGAGGTCGTCGAAGCGGTGGCTGCCCTCCGGGGAGGCGTAGAGCATGTTGCGCAGCACCTCGGTGGTCATGACCACCACCGGGGCGTCGCCGTTGCGGGAGGTGTCGCCGGTGAGCAGGCCGACGTTGGCCACGCCGTGGGCGGCGACCAGGTCGGCGTACTTCTGGTTCGACAGCGCCTTGATCGGCGTGGTGTAGAAGCAGCGCCGCCCGCCGCGCAGCGCGAGGAACGCGGCGAACTCGCCGACGATCGTCTTGCCGGCGCCGGTCGGCGCGGCGACGAGCACTCCCTCGCCGGCGGCGAGGGCCTCGCAGGCCTCGACCTGGAAGGGGTCGAGCCCGAACGGGTAGCGCGCCGCGAACTGCGCCAGCGCCACCACCGGGTCGGTGACCGCCACCCCGGGGGGCTTCTCCTCGGCCTCCGCCTCGAGCTCCAGGGCGAGCTCGGCGTCCAGCTCGGCCGTCAGCTCGTCGGCCGGGGCCGCGGGGGCCGGCCACGGCCCGGTCTCCCGGCTGGTGAGCTCCGCGGTGTAGGAGAACTGGTCGGGATCGGCGAGTTCGCCCGGAGGCCCGGCGCCGCGGACCGCACCGGCGGCGGGGAGGCCGTCCTGGCCGGCCGGGACGGCGGACCTGGCGGACGACTGGTGGGCACGCGGGGCGCGGTCAGCGGGATCAACCCCGCCAACGTCGCCGTCCGCCCCCGTGGCGGCGTCGACTTCCGCACCCGGCTCGGGTGGCTGGGAGGTCACGCCTTCAGGTTACGGGACCGGACCGACAGGCCAGCCCGGGCGCCGGGCGGCGCCGCCCGGCAGGTGGGCCGGCGGATGGACGGGTGGTTTGAGCTGCCGGACCGCTCAGGTGGCGTCGCCGGCAGCGGGGCCGGCCGAGTCGGCCGGCGCGCCGGCCTCGGCGAGCTCGGCGAGCTGCTTGCGGGCCTTGCGGCCGGCCCGGCCGTCCTGCTGGGCCTGCGCGGTGAGAGCCGCCACGCGCCGCGTCTCACCGGAGTCGTCGAACTCCAGCGGCGAGGCCGCGTCGTCGTCGAGGTCCGAGTAGACGGACGTGTCACCGCGCAGCTTCCTGCGGCGGTCGTTGAGCCAGCCGATGAACAGCGCGAGCTCGTACAGGACGATCATCGGCAGGCCGAGCGCCAACATGGTGAACGGGTCCTGGCTCGGCGTCACGATCGCGGCGAACACGAACGTCAGGAAGATCTCGGCCCGCCGCCACGACCGCAGCCGCTTCGTGGTCACCAGCCCGGCCAGGTTGAGCAGGCAGATCAGCAGCGGGACCTCGAACGAGATGCCGAAGATGAGCAGCATCGCGATCACGTAGCTGAGGTACTTATCCGCGGACAGGAGGCTGACGAGGTGCTCGCCGCCGAAGCCGAGCAGCAGCCTGAGCCCGGTCTCCAGCGTCAGGTACGCGAACAACCCGCCGACCGCGAACAGCACCAGCGAGGTGGCCACGAAGGTCAGCGCCCAGCGCCGCTCGTGGCGGTGCAGGCCCGGCGTGATGAACGACCAGAGCTGGTAGAGCCAGACCGGCGCGGAGAGCACCGCGGCCGCGATCGCGGCGACCTTCAGCTCGATCATGAAGGCGCCGGTGATGTCGAAGAAGTACAGCTGGCAGTTCTGGCCGGCCTGCTGCGCGCGCAGCTTCGCGGGCAGGTCGCAGTACGGCCCCGTCAGCCAGTGCATGATCGTGTTCTTGAAGACGAAGGCCACGACCAAGGCGGCGAGGAACGCCAGCAGTGCCTTGAACAGCCGGTTGCGCAGCTCGCGCAGGTGCTCGGTCAGCGGCATCCGGCTGTCCTCCACCGTGCGCGTGCGCCGGTGGTTGACGGACGAGGCGAGGCGCCGCGGCGAAGGGAGGCCAGGCACGTTCGGGCCGCTCCTGCTCACTGGGTCGGGGACGTGGGTCTACGGAAGGCCGCCGGCCACCCGTCACGACGCGCCACGGCCGGGGGCGCGGCGAGGTCGGCCTGTCGGCCCGCCCGGCCGCCGACCCGGGTACGACGGCGAATCGGCGTGGTCAGGCCGCCGACCCGCACCGGGCTGGCGTGCGACGCGACCCCCACCGGCCCGAGTCTCGTGCCGTCGGCGGCACGAGGGGTCAGTGCTGCTGCTGGGCCTCGACCGGGCCGACACCGTTGGCCGACGGGGCCTGCACGGCATCGTGCTCGAGTTCCGCGACCCGCTTGCGCAGCGCGTCGACCTCCGACGACTCCAGCTCCGCCTTCGGGGTGGCGATCGGCTTCGGCGACGGCGCCGGGGTCGGCGTCACGTCGTCCTCGCGCAGGCCCTTCGTCTCCGCCTTGAAGATCCGCAGGGAGCGGCCGAGCGACCGTGAGGCCTCGGGCAGCTTCTTCGCCCCGAACAGGACCAGCACCACGATCGCGATAATGATGATCTCGGTCGTACCCAGGTTCGGCATGGCAGACGTCCTCCGGTGTCCGATGACCGGTGCTGCGACCGGTGCGAGCCTGATGTTACGTCGAGAGCATAGGTCGGAACAGACAACAGCCAGGTAACCCACAGATGACGGAATGAGCCCACAACCCGTCTACCTGCATCTTCCGGTGTATGAATCTTCCGGCGTATGAAGCCGGCCGATCAGCCCTTACGTCGCCGTCCTGGCTGGTCAGACCACATACGTCATCCACCGAGTTTTACGGACAGCGCGGGAGGAACGACGGCGGCGGATCACCGAGCCCGGGTCGGTCGGTCAGCCCGCCGCGGATCGCTCGGCGAGCCGGGCCGTCACCTCGGCGGTGTCGAGCCGGGCCGACAGGGCTGTGGTCTCGGCCGACAGGCCGGAGACCCGCTCCTTGAGCTCGCCCGCCGTGGACCGCGCCGCGCGGACCTTGCGCCACACGGCCAGGGCACACAGCACGAGCAGCAGGAGTGACCCGACGATCAGCGCGACGTCGACCAGAACCCACGGCATGACCGATCACCCTACCCGCGCGCCTGTCAGGAAGAGGCGGTGTCGTCGTAGGCCGTGAGGGCCTTGGCGGCCGCGTCGTGGATCTCGGTGACGAGGGTGGGCGGGCCGACGACCCTGGCGTCGCCGCCGAGGCCGAGCAGCAGGCGGCGCAGCCACGCCGTCCCGGTCGCGTACAGGGTCATGCGCAGGCCGCCGCCCGGCAGCTCCGCGGTGGACTCGACGGGGTAGTGGTCGGCCGCCCAGCGGGCGGAGGCGGACAGGTCGACGACGGCGAGCAGGTCGCCCGGGCCCGGGGTGAACACCCCGGCGCTGACGTCACGGACGGCCGCGTCCGGCGGCGGGGCCGCCCGCTCGTCGAGCACCCGCACGCCGGCGGCGCCGCCGACGATGGAGTCCAGACGGAACATCCGCACCGCCTCGGCGCGGTGGCACCAGCCCTCCAGGTACCAGTGCCCGTCCATCGACAGCAGCCGCATCGGGTCGACATCGCGCTCGGTGAGCTCGTCGCGCGACCAGACCAGGTAGCGCAGGTGCACCCGGCGCCGCTCCCGCAGGGCCCGCTGCAGCACGGTCAGCACCTCGTTCGGCGGGTCGAGCTGGACGCCGACCCGCTCGGTCGGGCGGCTGCCGATCGCCTCCTCTATCCGCTCGACCGCCCGTTCCAGCGCCTCCCGGCCGGCGAGGCCCGGCAGGTCGGCGAGCGCCCGCGCGGCGACGACCAGGGCGGTCGCCTCGTCCACGGTCAGGCGCAGCGGCCGGTCCAGGGTCTGCGGGTCGACGACGGTGATCTGTCCGCCCTCGTAGCTGATGTCGATCAGGTCACCGGGCGCGCCCCCGGGCAGGCCGCAGATGAACAGCAGGTCCAGGTCGTCGCGCAGCTGGCGGGCGGTGATCCCGAACGCCGCGGCGGCCGCGTCGACGGAGACCCCCGGCCGCGCGCGCAGCCACGGCACCAGCGCCAGCAGACGGGACAGCCGGTCCTCCGACGGCGCCTCGCCCGCCGCCCGGCCCGCCGCCCGGCCCGCCGGCCCGTCGGCCCGGCGCCGCCCGCCGCCGTTACCGCCCGCTCCCGCGGCGGAGGCCGAGGAGCCGGCGCCGCCAGCCCTGTCCGTGGTGCCCACGGCGGCGGTCGTCGGGACGGAGGCCGAGGCGGCCGCGCCACCGGCGGCGGCGCGCAGCCGGCGGACGACCTCGGCGCGCATGTCCGGCGGGTCGAGGACGACGACGTCGGCGCCGTAGCCGGCCACCCAGCGGGCCATCCGCTCGACGTCGGCGAAGCCGATCCGCAGCACCTCCATGTCCGCGCCGACCCCGGGGCGTGCCTCGCCGGCCTCCCCCACCGGGACGGGTACGCCGGCCGCGCCGGACACCGCGGCGGGGCGGCCCCGGCGGCGCAGCGCATGGCCGGCGCCGACCCGGACCGCGAGCGTCGCCGTGCGCACCCGGTCGGGGACGGACGACGAGGACATCGTCACCATCGCCCGCAGGTCCACACCCGCCGGCACCGCCACCGCGCCCGCTGGGCCGACCGGGCGCACCGGCCCGGTGACCCGGGACAGGCGGAACACCCGGGGCGCGCCGCGGCGGCGGTCGTGCCCGGCCAGGTACCAGCGGCCGCGCCAGGACAGCACGCCCCACGGCTCGACGAGGCGCTCCGCCGGCTCGGCCTCCCCCGGCTTGCGGTACGGGAAGCGCACGGCACGGCGTTCCTGGACAGCGGCCAGGCACGGCTCGAACGCCGCCTCGGCCGCGTCGACGCGCGGCTCGAGCCCGTCGAGGCCGAACAGCTCCGCCGGCCCCGGCGCCCCGGCCGGCCTGGCGGGGGCCTCACCGGGCGGACCGGGGCCCAGGCCGGGGCTGGTGGCGGCTCCCCCAGCGGCGAGCTTGCGCAGCGCGCTCGCCGCGGGCGCCGCCAGCGACGCGGTCGACCACAGCCGGGTGGCGAGCGCCAGCGCCGCCGCCTCGTCCGGGGTCAGCCGGACCTCGGGCAGCGCGTAGTCGTCGCGGCGGATCCGGTACCCGACCTCGTCACCGTAGGAGTCGGACCCGGTCTCCAGCGGGATGCCCAGGTCGCGCAGATACTGCTTGTCCCGCTCGAACATCCGGCGGAACGCCTCGTGCTCGTCGCCGTCTCGGCCCGGCTCGTAGCCCTCGACCATGTCGCCGATCTCGGACACGGTCAGGAACCTCGACGTCGCCATCAGGCACATCGTCAGGTTGAGCAGCCGCTCCAGCCGTCGACGGGACACACCCGGTGAGGTTATCTGCCGTCAGGGCAACCGGGACGCGAGGCCGCACAGCAGTTCGACGCGCGCCCGCCACGGGCTCCCGTGGATCCGTATTATGCCGCCTGTTGCGGCCCGCTGGGGGCTGCGACGGCCGGCCCATGGGTGCCTGTTGGCCGTCCGGCTGGAAACGCGGATACGCGCCCGCGCGCCGGTCAGCTGCTGGCCGCGGGGTCCGTCGGGGCGGTGGTGGCGCCCGCGGCCCCGGAACCGCCGAGGTCGAGAAGGTCCACGACGAAGACGATCGTGTCGTCGACCTTGATCGGGCCGCTGCCACCCTGCGGCCCGTAGCCCAGCGCGGGCGGGATGATGATCATCCGCCGGCCGCCGACGCGCATGCCCTCGACGCTGTCCTTGACGCTGCCGCCGATGCCCTGGGCGAAGCCGGCGATGACCTGGCTCAGCGTGAACGTCGCCGGCTCGCCCTGGGTCCAGGAGGCGTCGAACTTCTCGCCGGTGTTCCACAGGACGCCGACGTAGTTGACCGTCACGTTGCTGTCGAGGCTCGCCTGGGCACCCTGGCCGACGACCAGATCCTTCACGGTCAGCGCCGTGGGCGGCACGCCCACGCCGGCGCCGACAGCCGGCTCGACCGTCAGGTTCGTCGGGTTGCCCACGACCGGCAGCACGGTCGGCGCCTCGGTGACGGGCGCCTTCGTCGTCACCGGGGCCGCGGCGGTGCCGTCGGGGGCGGTACCCGCGTCGCACCCGGCGACGGCGGCGCCCAGCAGGACCACCGCCACCGCACAGCCGGCGACGACCCGCCGACCGTGCCCCCGGCCGCGGGAACCAGCCGCGGCGGCCAGCGGCGCGAACGGACGGGTGGGCACGGGGCGAAGACTCGTCGTCACGGGAGGGTGCGTCCTTCCTGGATGGCGGCGGATGACGTGGACGACCTGCCGGCGCGCCTTCCGACGAGATACCGAGCGGATGCCGACCAGATCCGGAGGCATCCTCGCAGAGCCCGAAACCCTTCCGCCACCACCGCCCGCCCCAGTTCCCCCAGGCCACCGCCCCCACAACGCTCCCCCGCCAAACCCCCGACCCCCACCGCCGAGACACGACCGGCCAGAAGCACAAGACGTGGACAAACGCTCCCCGCCACGCTTCGACCCGCACCGCCCGCACCACGACCGACCAGAAAGCACGAAACGCGGACAGTCATCCACATGCGGCGCCACTGTTTCGCACGCCAGCGAAAAGTCATGAGAGTGCGCAACACCCGGGCATCCCACGGGTTCGATGTCAAATCACACGATGGGACGGTGTCGTTCCAGCGAGCAAGCAACGCAACCCGACCACCGCTGGTGACGGCGCCTCAGCGCAGCGCCGTTTCGGCGAGCAGGTCACACAACCCGACCACCGTTGGTGACGGCGCCTCAGCGCAGCGCCAACCCGACCACCTCGTCAGCCCGGACCCAGCGTTACCACCGCTATATGCCAGGACCCGGAACCACGTGGGGAGGGCGCCCAGCGCCCGACAGGCGCTGCCCGGTTGCGGGCGCGGAGCGTCCGGCAACGGGAGCGCCCTACATGGACGCGATCAGCTTGTCGACGCGGTCGTCGACGGAGCGGAACGGGTCCTTGCACAGGACCGTGCGCTGGGCCTGGTCGTTGAGCTTGAGATGGACCCAGTCGACGGTGAAGTCGCGGCGCTTCTCCTGCGCCCGCTTGATGAACTCGCCGCGCAGCCGCGCCCGGGTGGTCTGCGGCGGCTTCGACTTCGCCTCGAAGATGTCCAGGTCACGGGTGACCCGCTCGACGAGCCCCGCCTTCTCCATCCGGTAGTACAGCCCGCGCTCGCGGTGGATGTCGTGGTACTTCAGGTCGAGCTCGGCGACCCGCGGCGAGGCCAGCGACACGTCGTGGCGGGCGCGGAAACGATCGATGAGCACGTACTTCGTCACCCAGTCGATCTCCCGGGCGACCAGCTCCAGGTCGTCGGTCTCGATCGCCAGCAGCGTACGGCCCCACAGGTCGAGCACCCGCTTCGCGACCGCGTCACCGCCGCGGCGGTCGACGAACTCCACCGCCTTGGCGTAGTACTCCCGCTGGATGTCGAGCGCGCTGACCTCCCGTCCGTTCGCCAGCCGGATCTTGCGCTGGCAGGTCATGTCGTGGCTGACCTCGCGGATGGCGCGGATCGGGTTCTCCAGCGTCATGTCACGCAGCACGACGCCCGCCTCGACCATGCGCAGCACCAGGTCCGTCGCGCCGACCTTGAGCAGCATCGTCGTCTCGGACATGTTCGAGTCGCCGACGATGACATGCAGCCGGCGGAAGCGCTCGGCGTCCGCGTGCGGCTCGTCGCGGGTGTTGATGATCGGGCGCGACCGGGTCGTCGCGCTCGACACCGACTCCCAGATGTGCTCGGCCCGCTGGGAGATGCAGTAGACCGCGCCGCGCGGCGTCTGCAGCACCTTGCCGGCCCCGCAGAGGATCTGGCGGCTCACGAGGAACGGGACCAGCACGTCGGCGAGCCGGGAGAACTCGCCGTGCCGGCCGACCAGGTAGTTCTCGTGGCAGCCGTAGCTGTTGCCCGCCGAGTCGGTGTTGTTCTTGAACAGGTGGATGTCGCCGGCGATGCCCTCCTCGCGCAGCCGCCGCTCGGCCTCCACCAGCAGGCCCTCCAGGATGCGCTCCCCGGCCTTGTCGTGGGTGACGAGGTCGGGCACGGAGTCGCATTCCGGTGTGGCGTACTCGGGGTGGCTGCCCACGTCCAGGTAGAGGCGCGCCCCGTTCTTCAGGAACACGTTGCTGCTGCGGCCCCAGGACACGACCCGCCGGAACAGGTAACGGGCCACCTCGTCCGGGCTCAGCCGCCGCTGGCCGCGGAACACGCAGGTGACGCCGTACTCGTTCTCCAGGCCGAAGATGCGGCGATCCACACCTGGACCCTATGCGCGTCGCCGTCTCCGCGCGGCCGGACGCACGCGCCGGCCCCGGGAATTCGGCACGCCGGGCCGGTCGGCGTCACGAACCGTCAGAAAACTCGTCATTTCGGCTACGCCCGGCGACATACGCCGCCATCTCCCGCGGCGACGGCGGCCCCACGGCCGACCGGGCCGAAAGCTCGCGGCCGCCCGCGAGCGGCCTGGCGTGGCCCTCCCGGACATGCGGGCGGGCCGTCAGGCCAGGGGTAGGCCGGGCCGCCTGCCCGGACGGCGGGCGACCGCTCAGCGGACCGGCGGGCCGGCCGGCGGCACGGTCCGCGCCGAGCTCTCCGCCCGAGCCCACACGTCCGCCGCCGGCGCGGGCACGACCGGCGTCGGCGCCGAGGCGGGAACCGGCACGGGGATGCCGGGGAAGCCGACCGCCTCGTCGTCGTCCTCGTCCGGCGTCTCGGCGCGCCGGGAGCCGCCAAGCCAGCCGCGGGTGTCGCCGACCATGACCAGGGCCACCCCGAGCGCCGCCCACACCGTCAGCACCGCCGCCGGGTCCCCGCCGCCGGCGCCCCGGAAGTAGGCCGCCGACCGCAGCAGTGTCACGCCGGCGCCCGGCGGGGTCAGCTGCCCGAGACCCCCCCACGGGGCCGGCATCATCTCCGGCGCCGACGACCAGGCCGACAGCGCCGCCGCGACCACGAAGAACACGAACCCGCCGGTGAGCCCCGCCGTCCCCGCCCTGGCGCCCAGCCCCAGGACCGTGCCGGCCACCGCGAGCGACAGCAGCGTCAGCACCCCGGCCGCGGCCAGGTAGGAGCCAGGCAGCACGTCCAGCCCGTAGCGCAGCGCCGCGGCCCCGGACGCCCCCGCCGCCACGGCGAGGCCGACGAGCCCCGCGAGCCTCACGCGGCGGCGCGGGGTCGCCCGCGCGAGCAGCACCCCGCCGGCGGCGACCACCAGGACCAGCGGCAGGTAGCCGGCGGACAGCCCGCCGCCGACGTGGTCGGCCGGCGCGTTCGGCACCACGTCCACCACCGGGATCTCGGCGTTCGGCGCGACCTGGGTGATGCCGTGCTGCATCGCCTCCGACACGGCCGGGCTCGCGGCCGACGCGACGTGCAGCGACAGCCCGCTCGGCCCGACCACGAACGCGGCATAGGCCTCGCGGGCGCGCAGCGCCGCGTCGGCGGCGTCGCCGTCGGCGACCACCCGGACCCGCAACGCCCCCGGCTCGGTGTCCGACAGCTGCTCGGCGAGTGCCTTCGCCGCGTCGGCCGGGCCCGCCGCCAGCACCGGCAGGGAGCGCGGGCGCAGGCTGGTGACGGTCCACCCGTACAGGCTGGTCAGCACCCCGACCAGTACCGCCATGCCGACGACGAGCACGACGAGCCGCCGAGCCTGCCGCCCACCGCCGTCGGCGGCCCGCGTCGCCGGGCCCGCCCCATCCGCCCTGTACGGCCCATACGGCCCGGTTGTGAAGGTGCCTGGCCCCGGCCGGCCCGGCGCGTACGGCTCCGGCACGGCCCACGCCGGCTCCGCGCGCGGGCCGCGCGGGCCCGTGCCCCGGCCGCGGATGCCGCCGGGTCCCGTGGTCCTGCCGGGCGCGCGGTGGCGCGGACCGCCACGGCCACCATCCGGGCCGGCCACCGGGTCCCGCGCACCGCCCCCGCCGGGGTCGTTTCCCTCGCCCGTCAGCACCCGGCCCCTCCCGCCCGCGGCGTGCCCGTCCTGACAGGCACCCACCACCATCACCGTCCGCTATCGTTCGCGCCGATCCTGTGGCAACGAGCCGGCGTGCGCACGCGCCTCGCGGCGTGTCGTCGCGAACCGGCGGCAGAGTCCCGGCAGAGGGCCGGATAGAGGATCCGACGCCCGGCGTCGACGCCGCGGGGCAACTCCGACATCCCACCGGACGGCCTCGCCCCGCTCCCCCGCCCGGGCCGCCATCACTCCCGCGGGGCGGAGACGATAGGGCCATGTCCCATGCCCACAACACGCCCACCGAGGCCGCGGCCCCCGGCGGCGCGCCACTGACCGTCCGCGCCCCCGCCGGGGCGCCGCGCGGCGGCGTCGTCGTCGTCCACGACGCCCGCGGCATCACCCCGTACCTGCGCTCCGTCTGCGAGCGGCTCGCCGCCGCCGGCTGGCTCGCCGCCGCGCCGCACCTGTACCACCGCCAGGGGATCGCTCAGACCCCGGCGGCGGGCGGTTGGCCGACCGCGGCCACCGACATGCTCGCGTTCACCGGCGCGGAGATCGCCGCCGACGTCGACGCGGCCCTCGCCTACCTGGGTACGGCCGGCGTCGGTGAGGAGAGCCGCGCGATCATCGGCTTCTGCATGGGCGGCACCGTCGCGCTCGCCACCGCCACCCACGCGCCGCTGGCCGCCGCGGTCTCGTTCTACGGGGGCGCCGTCAGCGCGCCCTACTGGGATGGCATCGCGCCGCTCGTCGAGCTCGCCCCGGCGCTGCGCGGCCCATGGCTCGGCCTTTACGGGGAGGAAGACGCGCTGATCACGCTGGCGGAGATCAACGCGCTGCGGGATGCTGCGGCCAAGGCGCCGGTCCCCACCGAGCTGGTCTCCTACCCCGGCGCCGGCCACGCCTTCCACAGCGACGACCGGGCCTCCGTCCACCGCCCCGAGGCCGCCGCGGATGCCTGGTCGCGCGCCCTCGCGTTCCTCGACGAGCACGCGGCCAAGACGGCATAGCCGAGACGGCCCGGCCGGCGCGCCGCGGCCATGGCGGCGCAGGCAGGACCGCTCGCCTGACGGCAGCCGCGGGCCGCCGGGCCGCCGTCAGGCGGCGGATTCCTGCCAGGCCGCTTCGGATCGCCAGGCGGGGCATCAGTGGCCTGGAGAGGCTCCTGCAGCCGCGGCGGTGGGCACCAAAGAGAAATCCCCGCCGGTTCGCGGACGCGGACCAGCGGGGATTTCTCGTGACACCGTCAGTCCGCCGCGGCGGCCGTCTCCGCGAGCAGGCCCTCGAGCTGGGCGCCGACGATGCGCTTGAACTGGCGGCGCGCCCGGGTGCGGTCGAGCACCGCCACCTCCAGGTTGGCCGACGAGAGCACCCGCTCGCCGTTGCCCGCCGCCACGCCGGGACCGGGCTGGACGCCGGCGGTGAGCGCCGTCACCGCGACCCGCAGCGCCGCCGCCAGCGGCTGGCCAGCGGTGTGGTGCTCGCGCAGCGACGTGTTCACCTGCTCGGACTGGCCGCCGATCGCCACGAAGCCCCGCTCGTCCGCGATCGAGCCGTCGTAGGTCAGCCGGTAGATCTGGTCCGACTCCGGCGTCTGCCCGACCTCCGCGACGACGATCTCCACCTCGTACGGCTTGACCGACTCCGTGAAGATGGCGCCGAGGGTCTGCGCGTAGGCGTTCGCCAACGCCCGGCCGGTCACGTCCCGCCGGTCGTAGGTGTAGCCCTTCATGTCGGTCAGCCGGATCCCGGCCGTGCGCAGGTTCTCGAACTCGTTGTACTTGCCGACCGCGGCGAACGCGATCCGGTCGTACACCTCGCTGATCTTGTGCAGCGTCGTGGACGGGTTCTCGGCCACGAACAGGATGCCGTCCGCATAGGTGAGGATCACGACGCTGCGGCCCCGAGCGATGCCCTTGCGGGCGTACTCGGACTTGTCCCGGACCCACTGCTCCGGGCTTGCGTAGCCGCCGAACGGCATGGTCACGTCATCCTCCAGGGTTCGTCATGCGGTCCGCGACGAGGGCATCCACCACGGCCCCCACCTCGTCGTCGGCGTACCGCCGGAACCCGTCGGCGGTGACGGCCGCGATCACCGGGAAGATCCGCCGGGCCATGTCCGGCCCACCGGTCGCCGAGTCGTCGTCCGCCGCATCGTAGAGCGCCTCCAGGCTGATCCGGACGGCGCGTTCCTCCGACAGGTCGTCCTTGTAGAGCTTCTTCAGCGCGCCCCTGGCGAACAGCGAGCCGGAGCCGATCGAGTGGAAGCCCTTCTCCTCCGAGCGGGCCGCGGCGATGTCGTAGGAGAAGATCCGCCCGGCGCCGCTGTCGAGGTCGTAGCCGGCGAACAGCGGGACCACCGCCAGGCCCTGCAGGGCCATCGGCAGGTTGCCCTTGACCATGAAGCCGAGCCGGTTCGCCTTCGCGTCCAGGCTGAGGACCGCGCCCTCGATCTTCTCGTAGTGCTCCAGCTCGACCTGGAACAGCTTCACCAGGTCCGCGCCGACGCCGGCCGTGCCGGCGTAGCCGACCGCCGAGTACTCGTCGGCGTGGAACACCTTCTCCACGTCCCTGGTCGCGATCAGGTTCCCCTGGGTCGCCCGGCGGTCACCGGCCATGATCACGCCACCGGGGAAGGTCACCGCCACGATCGTCGTCCCGTGCGCCACCTCGGTCGCGGGCACCGGCAGCTGTTGCCGGCTCCCGGGCAGCAGGTCAGGCGACGCGAGCGACAGGAACTCGGTGAACGACGACGTTCCCGGCATCATGAACACGGACGGTAGACGCCCGGCTACACCACTAGTTGGATCCGGCACGCATCCCCCTTCAAGTAGTTCGCCGCCAGCAGCAGGCGGTTCGGGTCGTCCCCGAAGTTGCCCATCCCGGTGTTGCAGGTGAAGCACAAGATGCCACGGATCCGACCGGACGCGTGGTCGTGGTCCACGTGTTCCGGCGGACGAATCCGACAGACGGCACACGCGGCCCCCTGGGCGGCCACCAACGCGTCAACCTGACTCTCCGTCAGACCGAACCGCCGACGGATACGCGTACCTACAACGTCACCGTGCCACTTCCCCGAGTCACCACGCCCGCGGGCCCCGAGACAAGCGGAGCAACAGGGCTGCATGCGATCCTCACCGACCTTGGCACCCTCGCTCCGGCGGGCCGCGAAGTCCGCGAACGGCTTGCGCTTGCCACAGCACATGCACACCCGGAAGCCCTGCGCCGCCATCAACGGCGAACCTCGGTGCTGGTGCATCCGGAGGTACCTGGCCGCCAGCCGCAGCCCGTACTCGTCGTCCCCGAAGTTGCCCAGCCCGACGTTGCAGGTGAAGCACAGCACACCCCGGACCCAGCCGGCACGATGGTCGTGGTCCACGTGGGCGGCCGGTCTCTCCACGCAGATCGCGCAAAGGCCACGCTGCTCGGCAACCATCGCTTCGACGTCCTGCTCCGTCAGGCCGTATCTCAACAGGAGGGCACGGCTGCGGGTGCTGCCGTGCAGACGTCGCGCGCTGGCGTACGAACGCGCGTTGTTGCACGGTCTGGAATAGGTGTGCAGGCCGTCCGCCGCGTTCTTCTTCGCAGCGAACTCTGCGGCGGGCTTGCGCTCGCCGCAGTCCGGGCACACCCGGTACCCGTCGGACACCAGCGGACGAGTCCGCCGAAGGTTCGTAAGGTCGCCCGCCTTCCTCCGGTAGTACCGCTCCCGGCCACGCCGACGGAAACACTCGATGCAGTAGCTATGCCGGCCGTCTCTGGCTTTCGGGTCACGGTGGAACTGATCGAGGGGCTTCTCGACGCCACAGTCCCGACACGCCTTTGTGATCATGGGACATAGGTACACCGAGGCCGTGACCTGCACAAACGCGCTTAGAGAACCGGGTCTTGACGTCTATCAATCAGTCATGGTAAGATTGGAATTTCGACTATTCTCCACCTTTTTGCACATAGCCGCGGACAAACTCCTCCGCGTTCTCCTCGAGAACGTCGTCGATCTCGTCGAGGAGCGAGTCCACGTCCTCGGACAGCTTCTCGTGGCGCTCCTTGAGATCTGAGGCGGAACGCTCCTCGACCTCGACCTCCTCGGTGTCGTCGTCACGACGGCTGCCGTGGGTCTGGCCCCCGCTGGTGTCCTTGCTCGGCATGACTGCCTCCTGTCGTCGCGGCCGGCGCGCCTGCGCCGCCCGTCCGTGCCGGCGCCGCCGCCCAGGCCCTGCCAGGCCCGTATCCGGACCAAGCCGGTGTCTGGCGAGCTATCCGCGCCGGCGGTGCCGATGGCCAGTCATGTCGTCGACCAGCCCGGGCGTCGTCGCCTGCGATCACACTATCCCGGCCCACCGACTGGTTTCGGCGGATCGAGAGAGCACCACTTCATCACGAACGTCGGCCTCCGTCCGGCCGTCAGCCCTCAGCGCAACGAAGGCTACCCACGCCCGGCCGCGCCCATTCAGCCACGTCACGGCCCCGTGAGGCCGTCGCGCGGCCCGTCAGGGCGGCCACGGAGCGCACAGGCGGCGCCGTCCTCACCACCCTGGCACGGCGCGGCCCATCGCGCCCCACAGCGGCGTTGGGCGCTGGACGGCGGCCGGGGCGCGTCAACTGGCCTGACGTCGTGCCGGCAGCCCGTCCACGCAACCCAGCCACCGAGTGGTGACGGCGCATCAGCGCTGCGTCGCCCTAGCAACGTCCTCAAGCCGAGACCAGACCAACCCCGGTCATATGCCCTAACCCCGGAACCACGTGGGGAGCAGGGTCCCTGCCGGATCCGGGTTCCTGCTTGATCGGCGAAGCCGATCAAGCAGGTCTGGGAGCTTGCGGAGCCGATCTGGGAGGTCAGGCTCGGCGCCCGACGGACGGGCGCCCCAGCGCCCGTCCTTATTTGCCGGAGAGGGCGTCGACGAGCTCGGCGGCGGTGCGGCAGCGCTCCAGCAGGGCGCCGACGTGGCTCTTGGTGCCGCGCAGCGGCTCCAAGGTCGGGACGCGCTGCAGGGAGTCGCGGCCGATGTCGAAGATGACCGAGTCCCAGCTGGCGGCGGCGACCTGCTGCGGGTACTGCGCGAGGCAACGGCCGCGGAAGTAGGCCCTGGTGTCCTCGGGGGGCTCGGTCATGGAGCGCACGACGTCGTCCTCGGTGACGAGCCGGTCCATCCGGCCGCGGGCGACGAGCCGGTTGTAAAGGCCTTTGTCGGCGCGGACGTCGTGGTACTGCAGGTCGACGAGCTGGAGCCGCGGGTCGTTCCAGGGCAGGTTGTCGCGGGTGCGGTAGCCCTCGGCGATGGAGAGCTTGGCGACCCAGTCGAGCTCGCGGGCGCAGGTCATCGGGTCGTCCTCGAGCCGGGTGAGAACGGACTCCCAGCGGGCGAGGATGTCGACGGTCTGCGCGTCGGCGTCCGTGCCGTAGCGGTCCTCGACGTACTTGCGGGCCTGTTCGAGGTACTCCATCTGCAGCTGGATGGCGGTCATCCTCCGCCCGTCGCGCAGGGTGACCAGGTGGCGAAGGCTCGGGTCGTGGGAGACGGCCCGCAGGGCGGCGACCGGCCCGTCGACGGACAGGTCGACGGTGAGCCAGCTGTCCTCGATCATCGACAGCACGAGCGCGGTGGTGCCGACCTTGAGATAGGTGGCGATCTCGCTCATGTTGGCGTCGCCGATGATGACGTGCAGCCGGCGGTACTTCTCCGGGTCGGCGTGCGGCTCGTCGCGGGTGTTGATGATGGGGCGTTTCAGGGTGGTCTCGAGCCCGACCTCGACCTCGAAGAAGTCGGCGCGCTGGCTGAGCTGGTAGCCGGCGGTGCGGCCGTCGACGCCGACACCGACACGGCCGGCGCCGCAGAAGACCTGGCGGGTGACGAAGAACGGGGTGAGGTTGCGGACGATCTCGCCGAAGGGGGTCGACCGGGCCATGAGGTAGTTCTCGTGGCAGCCGTAGGAGACGCCCTTGTTGTCGGTGTTGTTCTTGTAGAGGTGCACCGGGTAGGTGCCGGGGACGTGCAGGGCGCGCCGCGCGGCCTCGGCCATGACCCGCTCGCCGGACTTGTCCCAGAGCACCACGTCGCGTGGGTTGGTGCACTCGGGGGCGGAGTACTCGGGATGGGCGTGGTCGACGTAGAACCGGGCGCCGTTGGTCAGGATGACGTTCGCCAGGCCCAGGTCGTCCTCGTTGGCGGGCGCGGACGGGTCGACGACGGGCTCGCGTGGCGTCTCGAAGCCGCGTGCGTCCCGCAGCGGGGACTCCTCCTCGAAGTCCCAGCGGGCCCGGCTGCCGCCGCTGGCCGTCCGGTTGGCATACGAGTTCACCACCAACGACGAGGCGAGCATCTGGTTGGTGTTGGGCTGACCAGGCACCGAGACGCCGTACTCGGTCTCCACACCCATGATCCGGCGAACGCTCACTCTGTCAGCGTAGGCGGTCGGCGGCCGGTTGGTCGGCCAGACAGCCCCGCAGTTTTATTGGTTCGCTCCGTCCGGGCGCCGCGCTCCGGCCCCGTACTCGCTTCGCTCCCACGGGACCTCCGCGCGGCGTCCTCCTCCGCGAACAGGGCGCTACGGCGACCTCGCTGCGGCCCAACCCACTTCGCTGCGCTCGTGGGCCCGGGCCTCCGCGAGGCGCGCCTCCGCGCCCGCACGGTCACCTACCGCTGAACGTCACCAATCCGAAGTGGCCTCGTCCGTGCGTTTCCTTCGCTGCGCTCGGTGCCGAGCCCTCCACGCCCGCACGGCCACCCGCTGCTGCACGTCACCAACTACCAGGCGGTCTGGTCTCGTCGCGGAACGCGCGAGGCCGGCCCGTCCCCGGTGGATGCGGGGGCGGGCCGGCCTCGGAGCTGCCTCTACAGGTACTGGCCCGTGTTGGCGATGGTGTCGATCGAGCGGCCGGCCTCGGTGCCCTTGGTGCCGGTGACGAGCGTGCGGATGTAGACGATCCGCTCGCCCTTCTTGCCGGAGATGCGGGCCCAGTCGTCCGGGTTGGTCGTGTTCGGGAGGTCCTCGTTCTCCTTGAACTCGTCCATGCAGGCCTGGAGCAGGTGCTGCATCCGGATGCCCTTGACGCCGCCCTCGATGAGCTCCTTGACGGCCATCTTCTTGGCACGGGCCACGATGTTCTCGATCATGGCACCGGAGTTGAAGTCCTTGAAGTACAGGACCTCCTTGTCGCCGTTGGCGTAGGTGACCTCGAGGAAGCGGTTGTCCTCACTCTCCGAGTACATCCGCTCGACGGTCCGCTGGATCATCGCCTGGACGGTGGCCTCGGGACTGCCGCCGTTCTCGGCCACGTCGTCCGGGTGCAGCGGCAGTTCGGGCAGGACGTACTTCGCGAAGATGTCCTTGGCCGCCTCGGCGTCGGGCCGTTCGACCTTGATCTTCACGTCGAGCCGGCCGGGGCGCAGGATGGCCGGGTCGATCATGTCCTCGCGGTTCGAGGCGCCGATGACGATCACGTTCTCCAGCAGCTCGACACCGTCGATCTCGGCGAGGAGCTGCGGGACGATCGTGTTCTCGACATCCGAGGACACGCCCGAGCCGCGGGTGCGGAAGATCGAGTCCATCTCGTCGAAGAACACGATGACCGGCATGCCCTCGGACGCCTTCTCGCGCGCCCGCTGGAAGACCAGCCGGATCTGCCGCTCGGTCTCGCCGACGTACTTGTTGAGCAGCTCGGGGCCCTTGATGTTGAGGAAGAACGCCCGACCGGACCCGTTGCCGCGCAGCGCCTCGACCTTCTTGGCGAGCGAGTTGGCGACGGCCTTGGCGATGAGCGTCTTGCCGCAGCCGGGCGGGCCGTAGAGCAGCACGCCCTTCGGGGGCTTGAGCTTGTGCTCTACGAAGAGGTCCTTGTACAGGAACGGCAGCTCGACGGCGTCGCGGATCGACTCGATCTGGCCCTTGAGGCCGCCGATCTGCTCGTAGCCGATGTCGGGGACCTCCTCCAGGACGAGCTCCTCGACCTCCGACTTGGGTATCCGCTCGAAGGCGTAGCCGCTGCGCGGCTCGATGAGCAGCGAGTCGCCCGCGCGCACCGGGCCGTCGAGCAGCGGCTGGGCCAGCATGACCACCCGCTCCTCGTCGGTGTGCCCGATGACGAGCGCCCGGTCGCCGCTCTCGAGGATCTCCTTGAGCAGCACGATCTCGCCGTGCCGCTCCCAGGCCCGCACCTCGACGACGTTGAGAGCCTCGTTGAGCATGACCTCCTGGCCTGGGCGCAGCCCGTCGATGACGACGTTCGGCGAGACCGTCACCCGAAGCTTTCGGCCCTGGGTGAACACGTCGACCGTGCCGTCGTCGTACGGGGTCAGGAAGATCCCGTAGCCGCTCGGCGGCTGGGCCAGCCGGTCGACCTCCTCCTTGAGCGTGACGATCTGGTCACGTGCCTCCCGGAGGGTGGCCACCAGCTTCTCGTTGTGTGCCGTGGAGCTCGCCAGGTCCGACTGGATCTCAGCGAGCCGTTCCTCGAGCACCCGGACCTGCCGGGGCGACTCTGACAGCCGCCGTCGCAACATGGCCACTTCCTCCTCGAGGAAGGCGACCTGCGTCGTGAGCTCGTGCACTTCCTTCTGGTACGCCGACGTTCGTGCCGCTTCGGCGTCACCAGGACGACCCGTGCTCCCATCGGAGCCAGAGCCCGAGCGGGGATCGGACACCGCGCCTCCACCTCCCCCGTGCTGACCGGGACGCACCCAACACTACCGTTGTGACCGCCGCTGACAGGCAAGGTCCGCAAGGACGGCCGGGCTTTGTCGTAAACAGCGGGTTACGGTGCCATGGTGACAGACGATCGGAGCCGCGTGGCAACTCCTTCGAACTCGGGTGTCTCGGCCGGGCTTCGGGTGCGGATCGACCAGGGGGCGTGCACCGGTGACGGCCTGTGCGTCACCCGGGCACCTTCCGTGTTCGAGCACGACATCGACGGCCTCGCGTACGTCAAGAGCACCGAAGGCGAGCTGCTGACCCAACCGGGCGCCCGGGTGGTGATTCCGCTCCCACTCGTGGACGCGGTGGTCGACGCGGCCGATGAATGCCCCGGCGACTGCATCTACGTGGAGCGGCCCGACGGCACCCTGGAAGCCGGCCCGGGTTCCTGACGCCCGCCTCCCGTGCCGCATGGGTCCTCACTCTGCCCGCCGGGTCCGCGCCTCGCCAGCTGGGGCTGTATCTCTGGTTCGCTCCGTCCGGGCGGCGCGCTCCGGCCCCTTACTCGCTTCGCTCCCAAGGGACCTCCGCGCGCCGTCCTCCTGCGCTCACGGGCGCTCCGGCGACCTCGCTGCGGCCCCCCTACGTCGCTTCGCTCGTAGGAGGGCCTCCGCGAGGCGCGCCTCCGCGCCCAGCCCGGTTGCGTCCCGCTGTAGGTCGCGAGCCCGAAGCTGCTGTCTCGGTGGGGGCACGTCGCTTCGCTCGTGGACGGCCTTCGCGCCTGATCGGCACGGAACGCGACCAGCACCGATCCAGACGTTCCACGAGCGAAGCGACGTGGCTCCCGCGAAGATCTGGCTACGGTTCGGGGGTCGGTCTTGGCTTGGTGACGTCACAGCGGCAGGCGACCGAGCTGGCGCGGAGGCGCGCCTCCGCGGA
>NZ_JASNFO010000034.1:0-70909 GCF_032027725.1 Pseudofrankia coriaricola
CTTCACCCCCAAAGGCTCGTCCTGGATCAACCAGGTCGAGACCTGGTTCGGTATCATCACGCGCCAGTCGATCCGGCGTGGCACGTTCAGCTCCGTAAAAGTCCTTATCAAGCAGATCCAGGACTACATCGCCTACTGGAACGCCGACGCGGAGCCGTTCGTCTGGACCGCGACCGCCGACGAGATCCTCGCCAAGGTCAAAATGGTCCAGACCAACATCAAGAAATTGGTCGACAACAATGATAAATAAAGGAAGCGGAATCACGAGGCACTAGGCGGGCAGCGCCACGACAGTCTGAACCGCCCCGGCGTGTCCGGAGACCTGATCTCGTGAGGAGATGACGTCGATCAGCGTCTATCCGATTCGCTCACGTTTTCGTCTGGCACGCAAGCACCAACTACCGTCTGTAAACGCCCCGTGTGACGGAGCGTCACGGAAACTAGCACCGTCCGACCGTAAACGATCATGCGGTTTGGCACGGTCGTGCGAAATGAGCACACAATGAGCTCACATCGACGATCATCGATACCTGAAGGCTAGATCAAAATCGCAACTCCGCAGGTCAGCGGGATGTTGATCGAGCCGACGAGGGGACTCGAACCCCTAACCGCCCGATTACAAGTCGGGTGCGCTACCAATTGCGCCACGCCGGCGTGGATCTCTACGATACCCGACCGGCCGTGCCCGGTCGTCTGGCCGGGAGCGGCGGCAGGCCATGACGAGTGGCGGGAGGCCGCTGGCTGACACCGCGCAGGGGCGGCTGGCTCCGCCCGGTGCGCTCGGCCCGAGTGGCTCGCTCGAGTTTCCGCGGCCCGTCCCTCAGCTCAGGTCGAGTCTGGGCCTAGCCGGCGCCGAGCCGAGGGACGGCAGCTGGTCGACGCACAGTCTTCAGCCGGCGCTGTCGGGGACGTCAGCGGGCGAGTCAGCCGCGCCGACGAAGAAGCGTTGGATGTCGGTCGCCTCGGCGTGTAGGGCGGACTCGATGTCCGGGGTGAGGGGGGCGAAGGGGGACAAGGCGACCTTGCCGGCCGGCATCGTCCAGGTGGCGGCGGCGCGGCCGGCGACCAGGGCGATCGGGCGGAATATCCCGTTGACGGTCACGATGCCGCGGTAGGGGCCCGTTACCCAGTCCCGGGAGGCCCAGCCGTGGAGGACCGGGTCGAAAGGGCCGAGCAGCCGGGACCGCAGTGTTTCCAGGCCCATCTCGTCCGGGCTGCCTCCGCCACCGCCGCCGGTGGCGCCGCGACCAGCTCGGTCCGCGGTGCCGCGTGCATCCGGGTCGTCCGGCTCGTCGGCGCCGAAACCGGCCGGATGGTTTCGCGTGATCGCGCGCCCGTCGTCCGACGTCTCGATCCTGCCCGCCTCGGCCGCCAGGGCGAAGCCGCGCCGGATATCGCGCAGCGGCAGGCCCGACCAGGTGGCCAGGTCCCTGTCATCGGCGGGGCCGTGGCCGGCGAGGTAGCGCACTGTCAGCTCCGAGAGGGCCGCGTCGCGATCGACGCCCGGGTCAGACCCGGGCCCCGGGTCAAGCGCGGGCCCCGGGTCAGACGCGGGCCCCGGGTCAGACGCGGGCCCCGGGTCAGGCGCGGACGGCGAGGAAGGCGCTGGCGGAGCCGCCAGTTCGCCGAGCCAGTCGCTAGCCAGTGCGTAGGCCTGCTCCGTGCCTGCCATCGGGCCACGGACCACCATGCCCCGCAGACTCGCATGGACAAGGATCATGATGAGTGCCTGCCCCGCGACCGGCACTCCGGCCGCGCCGAGCAGGTCACGCAGCCGCCCACGGGTCAGTGGGCCTTCGTCGGCCAGCGCGCGCTCGACAAGACTGACCGCGCGATCAGCCTCGGTTGGCGAGACGCCCTCCTCGGCGAGCCGTCGGCGGACGAAGGCGTGTTGCCGAGGCGCGGTGAGCGCGTGCAACCACTGGTAGTCCTCGGCGCGGACTAGGTGCAGTGTTCCCCGGTTCAGCCAGGTCACCACTATCTTCCGCTCGGCGAAGGCCCGGTCGACGTCCGCGACCGTCAGGCCAGTGGTACGCGAACGCACCGCGAGCCGCAGGCCGCGTAGGTCCTGCGCCTGCACCGCGAGCACCCGCCCGACCGCCCCGACGACGGCCGAGACCCGCGCGTCGGCGCTCGGCCCGGCCAGCAGCGGATCGGCTAGCAGCTGCGACGTAAGCCGCCGCACCGCCACCACCGGCGCGACATCCGCGGACCCGGCCTGGGCGGCAGCCGAAGCAGGAGCGGAATCAGAACGCGCCATGCTTCCAGCATCCCTCCCGAATACGACAGAAATCCCAGGCAGTGTGCCTGGGATATGCGCCTGAGGCCAAGCTGGTGGAACCGTGTGACCGCGATCCGCGCCGCCACCCCTCCCGCCCCGGACCCCGCCGGTCCGGTCCTGAGACTGAGACCGGGACCGGACCGGCACCGAGACCGGCAGTCAGTACGGCCCGCGATACGGCTTGGCGCGCCAGCCCCCCCGAGGGCCGGCGCGCCAAGCCGAGTACCGGGACGATCAGTAGCGGTGGTAGCGCTGGGTGGGCAGGTCACGACCGCCGCCGTTGGCGTAGGTCTCGTGGCCGTCGGTCGTGATCGGGCCGCCGTTCCTCCCCGGGAGGATGCGGACCTTCTCCGTGAGGCCGTCGAAGTAGTAGGTCGCGGTGACCGAGATACCCATGTAGCCCCAGCTCACGTTCTTCGCGGTGCCCCAGTCGGCGTAGTTGCTGGACAGGCCCATCCAGCCGTGGGAAACGATGCGGATCCGCCCAGTGTTGAGCTTGTTGCAGTCGGTGAAGGAGAGGGTGACGCTGGCGAGAAAGGCCTTCGAGTCGTTTGCCACCCAGACGCCGGCATATGCGGAGCCGGGGGAGTTGGTGGGGCAGCTCGTCTTCGCGCCACCCCCGGCGAACGCCGCTCCCCCTGCCGATGCGGTGGGGACAGACTGGTCGGCCGGCTTCGGCGTCGTCGCAGCGGTCACGTCCGCCGACGTGGCGGCGGAGGCCGGGGCGGTCGAGTTGGCTGCCGCCGCCGCCGCGTCGGTGCTCGTCGATTCCGCCGTGCACGCCGCCGTGGCCAGGCCCAGGGCCAGGGCGCTCACGGCCAGCGCCGTGCCGGCCCGCCGGGACAGCGGAGCAAGAATTCGGTTCATGATTACTTCTCCTGTCAGATACGCGACGCTTTTCAGTGCCGCGACGCGGAAGGAGGCCAGTACCCCCGGTTCACGACCGATGTATCCGGCCGGCGACGTCTCGATATTGGCGGCCGCCACGTTCCCGGTGGAAGGGAACGCGTTCCCGGGCGGCTCGGGATTATGTGGGAGCAGGCCCCTACGGCCGCCACGGCTGGACCGGGAAAACCCCTGGTCAGATGCGCTCGGGAACATCGTCCGAAGACTTCGTCCGGGTACCTGTCAGGCGGGCGACATATTCAGCCCGCACAACGCGGAGAAACCACTCCCCCGGCCAGTCAATTTCGGCTCGTCCTCACGCCGGTGCCGGTTGACGGCCGGCCGCCGCGCACAGGCGCATGCCCGCCGGAAATGTTCACGGGCCGGCATGGGCGCCCGGAGAGCCGACTTCTCGGCCGCACGCCGGCCCGCAGTGCGCCGGCGCCCCCTGCCCGAGAGCCGCCGGGTGCCTCCTGTGACCTTCGCCGGCCAATAGCGACGGCGTAACGGGACGGTCGTAGATTCGCGCCGACGCACCTGAGCAGCCGACGTACCTGAGCAGGTGTAGGTGGGTCACGGCATCGGAGGGTCCGACCGCGGCCGACGCGGCGCGAAGGTGCGTCGTGGGAGCGACCTCGCGGGAACGGCACATCGTGGACGGCGTCCCGAAACGGCGCCAGGGAACGAGGAGGCGGCGCGGGTGGAGGTTGTCGAGTTCCGGCCGGAACCCGAGCAGTTCGCGTGGACGTTCGGTGGCGTGTCACCGATCCGGCGGGTGCGGCCGGGTACCGTCCTGCGGCTGTGGACGGAGGACGCGTTCTGCGGACGGCTGCGGACGACGTCCGACCTGCCGAGCAGCGCGCTGATGATGCCGTTCGTCAACCCGCAGACCGGTCCGTTCTACGTCGAAGGCGCCGAACCTGGCGACACGCTGGTTCTGCACCTCGTCGATCTCACTCCGGCGCGCGGTTGGGGCGCGTCGACGACGATCCCGTTCTTCGGTGGCCTGACCGGTACGGACCGGACGGCGACCCTTCAGCCGCCGCTGCCCGAGCGGACCTGGATCTACGAGGTCGACCGCTCGCGCGGCACCGTCACCTTCAGCGCCCTGACAAGTGAATTCCAGCTCGACCTGCCGATGTCGCCCATGCTCGGCACGGTCGGCGTCGCGCCCGCCGCCTTCGAGGCCCGATCGGCGCTGGTCCCCGACCGGTTCGGCGGGAACATGGACACTCCGGAGATGCGGGCCGGGGTGACCTGCTACCTCGGAGTCAACGTCGAAGGCGCGCTGTTCTCCATCGGTGACGGCCATTATCGGCAGGGCGAGGGCGAAGCCTGCGGGACAGCCGTCGAGGGCGCGATGGACGTGACATTGATCGTCGAGCTGGTCAAGGGACGGGCCCCGCTGTGGCCACGGCTGGAGAGCGACACCCATCTGATCACGGTCGGATCGAGCCGGCCGTTGGAGGACGCCTGGCGGATCAGCCAGGTGGAGATGGTCAACTGGCTGTCCGAGCTGTACCGACTGGAGACGCTCGACAGCTACCAGCTACTCAGCCAGCTCAGCGAGGCTCCGCTGGCCAACGTCGTCGACGTGAACTACAGCGCCCTGGCCAAGGTCGCGAAGACATACCTCCCGCCGGCCACCGCCTACGACGGCCTGCACCGCCATCTGCGCGAGCTGGCCGCCCAGATCCCAACATCCTGATCTGTCCGCTGTACCGCGGTACTACCGCCGTACGCGGTACTACCCGCCGCACCGCCGAGCTGCCGTGCCTTCAGCGGCGCGCGTCAGCAGGTCGGCACGTCCGAGAAGCCGAGCACGACAGCCGTGAAGAAGTTGGCGCGGTAGCAGGTCGGCGACGCGGACGGTGCCGGCGCGGCGCTCGGCCCGGCGGATGGCTGGGTGCCACCGCCCGAGCCGCTCGTACCGTCCGAACCATCGTCAGACCCGGGCCCGGCGACCGCGACGGGCTGACCGGATGCCGGCGCGGGGACCAGGGCTGCCTGCTCCTCGGCGGTCGCAGCGGACGGCCCCGCGGTGCCACCGGGCGCGGCGGCCGCTCCTCCGGCCCCGCCACCGCCGTCGGCCGGTCCCGCACCCGCGCCGGGTACCGATCCGTCGGCCATGGCTGCGCCGTCGAGGTCGCCCGGGTCGGAAGCACCTCCGTCGTCGGCCGAGCCAGCGACGCCGGGTGCCGCGACCCCGCCCGGTCCAGCCCCCGGCCCGCGCCCGCCGCCACCATCGGTGTCGGCGTCACGGCCGGCGGCCACGATGGAGAGCCCGCCGATCAGCAGGGCGAGCACCACGGCGCCGGCCACCACCACGAGCGGGAGCGGCCCCATCCGCCGGCGAAACAGCCTGTCGACCCAGCCCCACGCCATTTGGCGGCCGCCCGACCGCCGCCTCCGCGCCCCCGCCGACACCACCCGGCCGGCCGCCGCCGATCCGGAGGGGACGGGCGACGGACCACTCGCGGGATCCGCGCCCGCCAACGCGCTGCCCAGCGGGTCAGCCAGCCCGGCGGATCGGCCTGGTTCCACCGAACCCGCCGCCGTCGGCGGGGTCTTCACACCCATCAGACCGGTCGACCCGGTCGGACCCCCCAGGCCGGTTCCCGGACCTGGGAGGCTGGCCGCAGCAGTGGGCTCCGCGGTGGCGCCGGCCGACCCGCGGCCGACGATCGCCTCGAGGGCGTCCGGATCCACGATCTCCACGTCGTCGGCCGTGTATGCGTAGGCGGGGTCCCACGGCTCATCGACGAGCTCCGCTTCCCAGACCTCACCGTCCAGGTCCACGCCGCCGGGCCCCCACCGGGTTCCCACGCCAGACCCGGAGCGCGCGGCCCTCGCGGAGAAGCCACCCGCGTTGTCACCCGCGGCGGAGTCTCGCGCGCCGTCGCGCCACGATGGCTGGTCGTACCCGTTGCCCATGTGTCCCCCGCCTAGGGCGACGTTGCGCGGCGGGCCGCCGCACCACGGCGCCGGGCCAGGTGTGCGACCAGAGGGACGGCTCCCGCGACGCCCGACGCCCTGTGATCTGGTGGCGATACCGCACGGGACAATACGTTAGAGGTTCCCGAGTGCCACAAGACGGAGACAATTCGCCACTGTAGGTGGTGAACCCGTCACGTTGATGGATCGGCCGCCTGGACGCACCGTCACGGCGTCCATGCCTCAGGCCAGCCAGCCTCAGGCCCGGTAGACCCGCTGTCGGACCGCCCGGCGGCAGCCGTGGCACTGGTCTCAGCGGAGGCGGCGCGCCCCGTCGCCATCGGATTGAGATCAAGTTCCACGGCGCCTTCCCTGACATCACCGACGCCCATGTCGAGGCGGGCCGCGACGAGACCGCCGTTGCCTCGGCCGCTGTCGCGGCACGACGTCGCAACGTTGCGGCGTCGCAACGTCGCAATGTTGCGGCGTCGCGGCGTCGCGGCGTCGCGGCGTAACCCTGCGCAATGTCGCAATGTCGCGGCAACCAGGCTGGGTCGTGCTCGGACAGCCCACGGGTCAGCCCCACGGCTGGCGCCGCCCGCGACGCGGGGTGGTGATCCGTCGACCAGCGGACGTAGGTCAGGATGAGACGATGGGACCTGGGCTTCCGGCCGCTGGTGGAGGCCGATGGGTGAACGTCGCCCCCGAGCGGCTGGCCGGCTGGTTCGACCGGTTCGTCGAGCGGCATGGGCCCGTCGCCTGGACGGTGTCGCCGCGGGCCGTCACCGTGACGGCGGCCGACGGCGCCGTGGCCGACTGCCAGGTGCCCTTTCCACCGTTGCCGTCCGCGCCCACCGCCACCGAGACAGCCCCCACCACCGAGACCGCCACAGCCACAGCCACAGCGGATGGCTCCCCCGGGCACCAGCTCGCCGCGCATGCGCTGGCCGACCGGCGGGTCGGCGTGCTGCTGGTCCGGCTGGGCGGCCATGCGGCGGGGGTGTTCGACGGGCCCCGCCTGATCGCGTCGAAGGTGGGGACACGGCAGGTGCACGGGCGCAGCGCGGCCGGCGGCTGGTCGCAGCAGCGGTTCGCCCGGCGCCGCGACGGCCAGGTCAGGGTGGCCCTCGCCGCCGCGGCCGACGTGGCGGTAGCCGTCCTGCTGCCCGTGGCCGCCGAGCTGAACGCCGTCGTCCTCGGTGGTGAGCGGCGCGCGGCGGCACAGGTTCTCGACGATCCGCGGCTCATGCCGCTGCGTGGGCTGGTCGTGCCGCCGTTCCTGACCGTCCCGGATCCACGCCGTCGAGTTCTCGACGAGTCGGCCGCCCAGTTCCGCGCCGTGCGCATCCGCGTCGTCGAGCCCGGGGCGCCCGAATTGTGACGAGCGGCCGCCCGGCCCAGTCCAGCCCGGGCGGCTCGGTAACGCGATGCGTCAGTGATCCGGGCTTCGGCATTCGGCCGGAGCCGGGCCGGGCCGGGACCGAACGTCCCGCCAGGTGACCGACCGGCCGCTTCACGACCGCTCCCGCACTCGCCTGATAATTGCCGATTTCTACTGCATTGATGTTTTCGAGCCATCCAGGAATGGCGTTTGTCACGCCGACGACTATGCGCGGCCATTCGGCCACCCAATGGCCAATGCAACACCGGCCCGGCCACGCGCCGTGCCCGTCGCCGCGAAGGAAAGGCGTGCCGCCACTGTCCGTATCATCCACAGGCGCGCCTAAGCCGCCCATCGATCGCGTACATGCCCCGAGTGGGACGTGATTTGCGTCACCCGCGGTTTCAGATTTTACGTGCGGCCCGGCCCCGGGGCATGGTGTTTGCCGTGCCCGGCGATGGGTTGGGCACCTACCGGGCGGCACGTCGCGTGCCTGCCCCGTCCGGTTGAACGAACATGCGGCAGGCCCGAGGAATGACGGCGCGGCTAAGCGCCGAAACGGCTCGCGGACCGGCATATACCGGCAGCGCGACGCCGAGCGGCCCACAGGGCCGAGCGCCGGTCGGCGGCCGATGGCCGGCGACGGGTGGCCGTCCGGCGGTCACGAAACAGTCACGAGCGGGTCAGTAAGCCTCAACCCGCGGCTGGGCCGGACGAATTCCTTGGCGACGTGGGGAGGGAAACTCTGGTGTCCACTGCGCGCAACCACGTCAGTTCGCGTTGGCTGAGGCGCCTCCTGCCGCGCCAGGCTTCGCCATCGTCACGCCGCCTCCGGGCGGCTGTCCTCGCCCCGGTCCTGGCGGCCAGCATCGGTGCCGGGCTCGCCGCGGCTCAGCCGGCGGACGCCGCCGTATCCGCGCCCCGGTTCCTCTCGGTCGTCGTCCCCTGTAAGTCGGCGGCCGACCCGGACATCCTGCGCTCCGTCACACCGGCGCACCACGCCGCATCCCAGAACGGCTCTTCGGCGTTCACCCGGCCCTGCTGGACCCGTACCGGCTGAGCGACGGCCCATCACGTCACCACGGCAGCGGCCGAGTGGCATTGGCCTGACAGGCCGGCCTCACGGCGCCGCGACGCGGCCCCGTGCCCTCCGGGGCGCGGGGCCGCACCCGTTGGGTTCATCCGCGTCCCGTGCCGGACTTCCCGGTGGCACCGTTACGTACGCCGGCCCTTCTACGGGCTCCTCGGAGCGCCGGATCGGCGGGAACCGATCTCGGAAGGTCGGATCACCCGCCGGACATACGGGGCCGGACGCGCGCGCCGGCAGGGCCGTGGCTCCCGGTCAGCCGGTCGGAGAGGAGACGCGCCGGCGCCGAGCGATCTCGGCCAGGGCGACGCCTGCGGCCACGCCGGCGTTCAGCGATTCGACCTCGCCAGCCATCGGGATCCTGACCAGCAGGTCACAGGTCTCGCCCACCAGCCGGGACAGGCCCCGCCCTTCGGAACCGATGACGAGGACGAGCGGGTCGGTAGCGGCCTCCAGGTCGTCGAGGCTGACGTCCGCGTCGGCGGCGAGCCCCACGACCACCAGCCCACCGTCCGCGAACGAACGCAGCGTCCTGGTCATGTTGGTGGCGCGCGCGACCGGCAGCCGAGCCGCCGCGCCGGCCGATGTCTTCCAGGCCGCGGCCGTCATCCCGGCGGCGCGCCGCTCCGGCACGACGACCCCCTGGGCGCCGAAGGCCGCCGCCGAACGGGCCACCGCGCCGAGATTGCGCGGGTCGGTCACCCCGTCAAGGGCGACGAGCAATCCGGGGCTCGCGGCCCGCGCCCGCTTCAGCAGGTCGTCGGGGTGCGCGTAACGGTAGGGAGGGATGACCAGCGCGAGGCCCTGGTGCGGCGCCACGCCGCACAGCCGGTCAAGCTCGGCCCGGCCGACGTCGACGACGGACATCCCGGCCCGGCCGGCGAGCTTGCGTGCCTCCGCCAGCCGCTCATCGAAATCCAGACCGCCGGCGACGTAGAGAGTCGTCGCCGGGACGGCGGCCCGCAGCGCCTCGACGACGGCGTTGCGGCCAACGACGAACTCGTCGGCCTCACCAGCTCGCCGCCCGCTCATGCCGCGCGCGGCGGCACCGGCCGCGGACGCGCCGCCCGCCGCTCCTCGCGAGGCCGCGCCGTCCCGGCCCGTCCTGGCACCGGCCGTACCCGTCCGCGTGCCGGCGTCGTCGGCCCTGGCGGCCGCGTTGGCACGGCGCTGCGCCGGGTGCCCCTTGCGCATCTCCGCCGGTGGGGTCGCCCCCTTGCCGCTCAACGCCCGGCGGCCCAGGCCGCCGGAGCCGGCCGCGGCACCCTTGCGGTGCGACCCGGCCTTCGCCGCCCGGCCACCCTGACCGCCGCGGGCCACTCCGCCGCCTCCGCCGCCGCGCCGTCCCGTCGCCATCGCTGGGTCACCCCTCGTCATCAGCTTCGCCCGGACCGCTGTCCCTGACCGGGCGCCGCCACCTGCGGTTGCCCAAGCACCTCAGGGTAGCTGATCTCGTCAGGGCTGGTCGCGACGTGGCGAGACCGGACGGTCGCCAGAGTGGACGAACGCGCACCCCATACCAGGGAAATTGCCTATGCCCACCACGATCAGTAATCATTGGCGGCATGTCAGCGCGCCCTCCGGGCCACCCATACCTACGCGTGGTCGGGACGATCACTCCTCGAAGCCAGGCGAGGCGATGATCGCATACGCGACGCCTTACCTCGTGATCGCGGGCATCGACGGATCGGGCCCTATGCTGCGAAGATTCTCCCCTAGCCGGCCCTGGGTATCCGAGCCGGTCGGGGAGACGCCGCAAGCACCGCGGCGGGCGGGAGGCACGACAATGGCTGCGCGCACACCGTCTGGACGCGGCGGGGGTCGGGCAGCCATGCCGTCGACACCTGCCTCGCCCCGGCCCGGAGTGACCAACGCGACGGGACTCCCCGACGCGGTATGCCGACACAGCCGATGCATGGGACGCCGGAGAACGGGATGACCGTGGAGCACGACGCCGCTGGAGGCTACGACGTCGGCGAGTCCGGCTATGCCAGGGGGTCCGGCTATGGAGGCGGGTCCGGGTATGACCCGCGTGAGCGCGGCATGCCGGAGAGAGGACGGTCCCTGATCGACGAGCGCACCGGCCGCTGCCCACGCTGCGCCGCTGCCATCTACGACGACGACCGGTACTGCGAGGCCTGCGGGCTCTCGCTGGTCGGCCCGCCGGTGACCAGCGGCGACTCCGACCACCGGGAGAAGGACCTCGGCGCGATCGCCGGTGTCAGCGACCGGGGTGTGCGGCACACGAGCAACGAGGACGCCATGGGCGTCGCCGAGGTGTACGGGACGCTGATCGCCGTCGTCTGCGACGGGGTGTCGACGACACCCGGCTCCGCGCAGGCGTCGTCGGCCGCCGCCGCGACCGCGACCGCGATCCTCGCCGACGCGATCCGTGCGCACGGCCCGGGGCGCCCCGTGCCGGTGAGCCGCGGTGGCGGGCGTAGCCCTGGCGACGAGATGCTCGACGTCCTTGGGCCGTCCGACGACGAGTACGGCGACGAGGCGGTCACCGTCCCGAGCGCCCTGGTCGGCGGGTTCGGTCCCGAGGAGGCCGAGCTCGCGCTGCACCACGCCGTGCACGCCGCGCAGGAGGTGATCGCGGAGCTCAGTGCCGCCGAGGGTCGGATGGCACCCTCATGCACGATCGCCGCCGCGATCATCTCACCGCCGACCGTCGACGGACCGAGCACGGTCACCGTCGGCTGGGTGGGTGACAGCCGGGTCTATCTGCTGGGCCCGCGCTGGTCGGAGCGGCTCACCGCGGACGACACCTGGGCCGCGGAGGCCGCCAGGGCCGGCCTCATCCCGGCCTCGGAGGCCGAGACGCACCGGCGAGCCCATACCCTTACCCGGTGGCTCGGGGGCGACGCGGAGGACGTGGCACCGCACACGGCGGTGTTCCCGATCGAGGCGCCCGCGACGGTACTGGTCTGCAGCGATGGGCTGTGGAACTACGCATCCCGGCCGGACGTCATGGCGGCGATCATCAACCAGCTGCCGCCGGAGGCCGAGGCGGTCGAGGTGGGCCGCCACCTCGTGGACTTCGCGATCGACCAGGGTGGGCACGACAACATCACCGTGGTCGCGGTCCGCGTGGACCGTTGAGCGCGCCGCTACCCGGCGGTCACCTGACCGTCCGCGCGAGTAAGCACGGACGGGTCAGTGCGGGCCGTCCGGAAGCCGCTGCGACACTGGAGGCGTTGCCGTCGGCCAGCCAGCCGGAGGCCACGGCGACCAGTCAGGCAACAACGCAACCCGGCGGCTCCTACAAAAGCCGGAGCAGATCCATAATCCAACAACGGGTACGGTTCGTCAGAGGAAGCGAGGTCGGCCAGCGTGACGGGGGCTCTCTCGGCGCCCGGCCGGCCAGGACCGTCCGGGTGAAGGTGATCAGGTGAGCGCACGCTGCCCGGAGGGGCACCTGTCCCAGGATCCCGACTACTGCGATCAGTGCGGTCTCCGCATCACGAGTGGTCAGGACAGCTACAGCTATCGGTCGGACGACCGTGGCGCGCAAGTCGGCTCCTACGGGGGCGGATCGAGCCACGGCGGCGGCGGAGCGGGCGGTTACGACCCCCTCGGCATCCGCCGCGACACCGACCCCGACGGTCGCGGCCCAGCCCGCGGCGCCGACCCATATGCCGGGGACCAGTACGGCGGTGGATATGGGCCCGGCGCCGCGAGCGGCTACGACGAACGCCCTGCGCGCTCGGCGTACAGCCCGGACGCCTACGACCCGGACAGCGGCTACGCGCCGCGTGGCCGCGTCGAGGGCCGCGACGGCCTGGAGGGCCGGGACCCCGGCGGCTACGCGCCGCGTGGTCGCGACGGCCGGGACGACCCGGACGCCGGCTACCCAGCGCGCGGCCGCGACGGTGCGGACGGCCGGGATCGCGACGCGTACGCCCGCGGCCGTGACAGCGGCTCCGGCGGGTATGCGCCGCGCGTCGGCGAGCGGGATGACTACGGCCGCGACCAGTACGGTCGTGACGCCGGCGCCGGCGCCGGCGCTGGTACTGGTACTGGTACTGGCGCCGGTGGCTATGCGCGCGGCGGCCGGGACGATGCCGTCGTGGACCGGGACGGGTACGGAGGCCGCGGCGGCCGGGACAGCGCCGGCGTGCCAGGCGAGCGTGGTTACGGCTACGAGGCGGACCCGCTCGGCGTCGACGACCGGGGTGAGCGCGCCGCGCGCCCCGACCGGGCCGCGCCTGGCGCCGGCGGCCGCTACCCGCAGTGCCCGAACTGCCGGGCGTTCCACGAGCCGGGCGCCCGGTTCTGCGAGAACTGCGGCCTGGACTTCACCACCGGCCATGTGCCCGGCAGCGCCCCCGGCGCGACCGGGCGGCGCCAGACCGGCCCGCCGAGGGAGGACGCCGACTACGGCCAGCCGGTCATCACCGGCTCCGCCGCCAACTGGAACGGCGGCGGTGGCGGGGCGGTGGCGACGACCTGGGAGGCCGTCGTCGAGGCGGAACGGGAGTACTACGACAGCGGCGACGACCACCGTGTGCCGTTCCCGTCGTTCTACCCGCGCCGGGTGTTCCCGTTGAGCGGCCCTCGGCTGCTCGTCGGGCGGCGCAGCGAGTCCCGCGGCATCCACCCGGAGATCGACCTGTCGGGTGCTCCCGAGGACCCGGGCATCTCGCGGGCACATGCGATCTTCGAGCGGCAGCCGGACGGCAGCTACGCCCTGCTCGACCCCGGCTCCACGAACGGCACCCGGCTGAACGACGAGCCGGACCCGGTGGAGCCGAACGGCCGGATTCCGCTCCAGGACGGTGACCGCGTCTACCTGGGTGCCTGGACCCGCGTCACCATCCGCGCTCGCTGAGTTTCTGGTTCGCTCCGTCCGGGCGGCGCGCTACGGCCCCTTCCCTTGCTTCGCGGCGGGAAGGGACCTCCGCGCGCCGTCCTCCTCCGCTCACGTGCGCTCCGGCGACCTCCGCTGCGGCCCCCCTACGTCGCTTCGCTCGTAGGAGGGCCTCCGCGGAGGCACGCCTCCGCGCCAGCACGGTCACCTCTCGCTTGACCGTGCAAGACCAGGTCAGGCCCGTTGCCGGGGGCCACTTCGCTTCGCTCGTGGGGTGGCTTCACGCCTGATCGGTGGCTCCCGCAAGGATCTAGCTCCGGATCGGCCCGGTCTCGGAGTCGTGCTGTTCAAGCGGATCGCAACCGAGCTGGCGCGGAGGTGCGCCTCCGCGCCCAGCGCGGTCGCCTTGCGCTGGACCGTGCAGGACCCGGGTCAGGGCTGGTGCCGCCGGGGCACGTCGCTGCGCTCGTGGGGTGGGCTTCGCGTCGGGTCGGCGGCTCCCGCAGGGATCTAGCCGCAGATCGGGGCCGGTCTTGGATTCGTGCCGTTCCAGCGAAACGCACCCACGCTGGCGCGCCTCCGCGGAGGCCCGGCCACGAGCGAAGCGACGTGACCCCACCAAGACAGCAGCCTCGGGTTCACGACGTTCAGCGGGACGCAACCGAGCTGGGCGCGTAGGCGCACCTCGCGGAGGCCCTCCTACGAGCGAAGCGAAGTAGGCGGGCCGCAGCGAGGTCGCCGGAGCGCCCGTGAGCGCAGGAGGACACGGCGCGGAGGTCCCTTGGGAGCGAAGCGAGTAAGGGGCCGTAGCGCCGTGCCCGCACGGAGCGAACCAGCAACAACCTTCCACCCCGACCCCGGCCGACCCCGACCCACCTCCGCCAACCATCTTGCTGGGAGCGAAGCGAGTAAGGGGCCGTAGCGCCGTGTCCGCACGGAGCGAACCAGCAACAACCTTCCACCCCGACCCCGGCCGACCCCGACCTACCTCCGCCAACCACTTTGGCTGGGAGCGAAGCGAGTAAGGGGCCGTAGCGCCGTGCCCGCACGGAGCGAACCAGAGACAGAGCGAACCATCAACGCAGATGCCAGCGCTGTCCCTCGGGTGTGTCGTCGACGATGATGTCGGCGGCGGCGAGGCGGGCGCGGATCGAGTCGGCCTCGGCGAAGTCACGCCGGGCCCGCGCGGACGAGCGCAGGTCCAGGACGATCTCCATGACGCCGTCGAGTGCCGGGCGAAGCTCCGCGCCAGCGGCCGGCCACTGCTCGACCGGGTCCAGCCCGAGGACGGCGAGCATGCGCCGCGCGACCACCGCCCATCCGGCGAGCTCGCGGCTGTGAGCCTTGGCCAGCACCTGGTTGCCCTGGCCCACCGCGCCGAAGATCGCCGCGAGCGCCCGGGCGATACCGAGATCGTCGTCGAGCGACTCGGCGAAGGCGGCCCACGTCGCCGCCGGCGACGCCACCCCCGCGCCCGCGCCCGCGCCCGCGCCCGCCGGAGCCTCGGCGCTCGGACCGCCCCTGGCGCCCTTGCCCCGGGTTCTGGGCGCTGTGCGCACGGGCGGCGCGGCGGGTGCCTCGGCCGCCAGCGCGGCCGCGGTTTCCGGCCCGCCAAGGATGTCCAGGGCGTTGCGGACGAACGTCTCCACCCGGTCGTACGCCGCCGCCGACTCGGCGAGCGTCGCGGCGCTGAACTCCAGCGTCGAGCGGTAGTGCGCGGAGAGCAGGTGGTAACGCAGCACCTGCGGGCGCACCTGCGCGAGCACGTCGGTGACGAAGTACGAGTTACCCAGCGACTTCGACATCTTGGTGCCGCCGGTCGTCAACAGCCCGGTGTGCATCCAGTACCTGGCCATCTCCGGCTCGGCGGGCAGGCCACCGTGGCCGGCGGTCACGCACACCGTCTGTGCCAGCTCGTTCTCGTGGTGCGGGAACACCAGGTCCAGGCCGCCGCCATGGATGTCGAACACCTGGCCCAGGTACTTGCCGGCCATCGCGGAGCATTCGAGGTGCCAGCCGGGCCGACCAGGGCCCCAGGGCGAGTCCCAGGCAGGCTCGCCGGGGCGCGAGGCCTTCCACAGGGCGAAGTCACGCGGGTCGGCCTTGCCGGGCTCGGCCTCGGGGGAGGCCTGCATGGCGTCGGGCCGCTGGTTGGACAGGGCGCCGTAGTCGGCATAACGCCCGACGCGGAACCACACCGAGCCGTCGCCCTCATAAGCGAAGCCGCCCGCCATCAGGCGGGCGATCATGGCGTGCATCTCGGGTATGTGTGCCGTCGCCCGTGGCTCGATCGTCGGTGGCAGGATGCCGACCGACCGGTAGGCGTCGTCGAACGCCCGGGTCTCGCGGGTCGCCAGCTCCCAGACGGAGACAGCCTCCCGGCCCGCGTTTACGATGATCTTATCGTCGATGTCTGTGACGTTCTGCACATACGTGACGGCGTATCCGGACGCGAGCAGCCAGCGTCGCAGCAGGTCGAAGGCGACCGCCGAGCGAAGGTGGCCGACGTGCGGGCCGGACTGGACGGTCGGCCCACACACGTAGACGCCCACGTGGCCGGGGCGCAGCGGCTCGAACAGCCGCACACGCCGCGTACGCGTGTCGTATAGGTGCAGGCTCACCTGTCAAGAATACCGGCGGGCGCCAGGGCGCCCGCCGATCGGGCGCTGAGCGCCCTGCAACGTGGTTCCGGATCCAGGCATATGGCGGTGGCCGGCCTGGTCCTGGGTCGACGAGGTGGCTAAGTTGGCGCCAGCGCTGATGCGCTGTCACCATCGCGGGTTGGCTACCGCTTACTGGCGCCGCGGGCGCTCACTGGCGTGTCGGGCGATGGGCGCCCACCGCCCAACCGCCGGACTATCGGTCGGATTTCTTGGCCGGTGCCGCTATCCGCGTGGACGCGGGCTAACCGGTCGTGAGGATCCGGGTGGGGGTCACCCGGATAACGACGCGGACGGCGTCTGGCTCGTCCCATTTGTAGGGCTCGCCGGTGTACTTCACGGCGAGACGGTCGATCAGCTCACGCCCACCGTCCTCGGACAGGGTCGCCGTGCCGCGTACCTCGACATAGGAGTACGGGTCTCTCTGGTCAAGGAACATCAGCGCGACGCGCCCGTCGCGCGCGAGATCACGCTCCTTGGCCCGGCCGCGGACCGTCGAGAGCAGCAGGTCGTCACCGTCACGCTCGATCCACAGCACGGTCAACCGTGGCGAGCCATCCGGCCGAAGCGTCGCCAGGGTGACGTACGTCGGCGCGTCCGCCAGCACCTTGACCGTCTCCGGTAGGCGTACATCCATCAGTGCGCTCCAAGAGGAACCACCCGGCAGCAGCGGCGCCCAGCGAAGACCCGCCTCGGCCACTTGCATCCAGCAAGGGTTGACCTTTTCGGTCAACCTTCCCCATTACGGGCCTGACGCCGGACAAAGAATGCCAAGTTGGCATCTCCATGCCGTCCCAGGCCCCGGCCCGGCGACGCCGACGGGCCGCGCGTTCGGCCTACAGCCGCGCCACCAAGGCCGTGGCGATGGCGGCGAGGCCCTCGCCTCGGCCGGTCAGCCCCAGACCGTCGGTGGTCGTCGCGGACACGCTGACGGGCACGCCACCGAGTGCCGCAGACATCACCGCCGCGGCCTCGTCGCGCCGCTTCGCCATCCGCGGGCGGTTCCCGACGACCTGGACGGCGACGTTGCCCACCGTCCAGCCATCGACGGCCAGCAGCCGGGCGGTCTCGCCGAGGAGCGCCGCGCCGGTCGCGCCAGCCCACTCCGGGCGGTCGGTGCCGAACACCTTGCCGAGGTCGCCCAGCCCCGAGGCGATCAGCAGCGCGTCACAGGCCGCGTGCGCGGCGACGTCGCCGTCGGAGTGGCCGGCGAGGCCGGTCTCGCCCTCCCAGAGCAGGCAGGCGACCCAGCAGGGCCGGCCCTGCTCGAACGGGTGCACGTCGACACCGACGCCGACGCGCGGCAGCGCGACCGGGACGGGGGGCGCCGCCGGGCCTGGCGCCGAGGCGGGCGCGGTCACGACGACCGCCCCGATTCGGCCAGCGGGCGCCGAGCCAGCAGCGCCTCGGCGAACAGGAGGTCCGCGGCCCGGGTCACCTTGAACGCCTCGTCAGCGCCCGGGATGGTCGCCACCGGCACCCCCAGACGCTCCACGAGGCCGGCGTCGTCGGTCACCGCCGGCAGGTCGCCGTCCTGGCTCGCGTACGCCGCCTCCAGCACCTCCCGGCGGAAGCCCTGCGGGGTCTGGACCGCGCGCAGGCCGCCACGCGGCGGGGTGCGCAGCACCCGCCCGTCCGCGTCGACCTCCTTGACCGTGTCCGCGAGCGGCAGCACCGGGATGACGGCCGGATGCCCGCCGAGCACGGCACGCGCGACCGCGTCGACGAGCGACGGCGGGGTGAGCGGGCGGGCCGCGTCGTGTACCAGTACCACCCGGATGTCGTCGTCCAGGGCGCGCAGCGCACCACGCACGGAGTCGACCCGCTCGGCGCCGCCCGGCAGCACCCGCACATCTGGACCCAGCAGCCGGCTCACCACCTCCACCAGGGTCGGCGGGGCGGCCACGACGATCTGCGACACCAGCTCGGCCGCCGACAGCGCCTGCACCGCGTGCACCAGCATGGGACGGCCGCCGAGCGGCCGAAGCGCCTTCGGCACCCCGCCGCCGAGCCGCTCTCCTCGGCCGGCCGCCGGCACGACGACGGCAACCCGCGCGCCAGCCTCGTTCACCGCGGTCACCGCTGACCTCGCTTGATCTCAGACCTCACCAGAATCCAGACCGATCAGGACCCCGCCGACGACCGGCAATCCCCACCAGGCCAGTCAGCCACGTCCCGAGACAAGAGGAACCATCCCGCCGGGCCACCCCAGGGCCCTCCGGGCCGAGGCAGCTCGCCCCGAACCTACCGGCCACCCCGGCCCACCACAAACGCGCACCGCCCCAGCACTCCCCGCACCTGGTCTCCGGCGGCCAGGAGTGCCCCCAGGTCGAGGCAACACGCAACCACAGCAGGTGACAGCGCTTAAGCGCAGCGCCAACCCAGCCACGTCCTCGCCCCGGCACCACAGCAACCACGGCCATACACATGTATCGGGCACCACGTGGGGAGGACGCTCAGCGTCCGATGGCTGGCGGCGCACTCAGCGTCCGCCAGCCTTATGCGTAGCGCTCGAGGATGGAGGACTCGGCGAGGCGGGAGAGGCCTTCGCGGACGGCCCTGGCCCGGGTCTCGCCGACGCCGTCGACGGCCTGCAGATCGTCGACGCCGGCGGCGAGGAGCTTCTGCAGGGTGGCGAAGTGGTCCACCAGCCGGTCGACGATCAGGCGCGGCACGCGGGGGATCTTCGCGAGCATGCGGTAGCCGCGCGGGCTGATCTGGCGGTCCAGCACCTCGGCGCCGCCGCCGAGACCGAGGGCGCGGGCGAGCGCGGTCAGGTCGAGCAGATCGGTCGCCGACATCGCGGCCAGGTCGGTGAGCACCTCGGCCGGGCCGCCGACCTTGGTGCTGGCGGGCAGGTAGTCGCGCACGGTCAGCTCGCGCTCGGTCTCGACGCCGGCCATCAGCTCCTCGAGCTGCAGCGAGAGCAGCCGGCCGTCGGTGCCGAGCTCGACGACGTAGCTCTCGATCTCGTCGGCGATCCGGCGGACCATCTCCAGCCGTTGCAGGACGGAGATCGCGTCGCGCACGGTGACGAGATCCTCGATCTCCAGGGCCGACAGCGTGCCGGCGACCTCATCGAGGCGCATCTTGTAGCGCTCCAGGGTCGCCAGCGCCTGGTTCGCGCGGGAGAGGATCGCGGCCGAGCCATCGAGGACGTAGCGACGGCCGACGACGTACAGCGCGATGATGTGCATCGACTGGCTCACCGAGATCACCGGCAGGCTGGTCTGCCTGGCCACCCTCTCGGCGGTGCGGTGGCGCGTCCCGGACTCCTCCGTCGGAATCATCGGGTCGGGCACCAGGTGGACCGCGGCGCGCACGATCCGGGTGAGGTCGGACGACAGCACTATCGCGCCGTCCATCTTGGCGAGCTCGCGCAGCCGGGTCGCCGAGAACTCGACGTCCAGCTCGAAACCACCGGTGCAGATCCCCTCCACGACCTTGTCGCGACCGAGGACGATCAGCGCGCCGGTGTGGCCGCGGAGGATGCGCTCGAGGCCGTCACGAAAGGGGGTTCCGGGCGCCACGGCGGCCAGCGTGGCCCGGAAGACGTCATCCCCGGGTGGTCCTGCCATCGGGCTCCTCTACTCCTCCTGCCGAGACCCTCCGGACGAGCGACTATGCCACCGCTTATGCGCCGGCACCGCGACCGAGGTCTCTTACCACGGTGGTAATGCTATCGAGCCCGCGGGTACCACCATGGAGAGCCTCCGCCCGGTGGTCAGAAAAACATTTGACCTGGTGAGCAGGTCGCCCTAACCGCGCCTTGTTGGTCGAGCGGGCATCTCCCCGTCGAAACCCGACGGATCCGCCTGGCCACTCCGGACAGCCGGCGCCGGGCAACCCGCCGGGTGAGCATCTTCGTGAACCCGGCCGCACGCGGCCGTTCCAGCACCGCTATCCGGCATACATCTTGCTGATCGCGGTGGGTAGATCGGTCACCTCCGTCACCGTCATCCCCTCTGGAGTCATCCCGGACAGCCGAGGCACGAGCGCCCGCCGGAAGCCGAGCCGCGACGCCGCGGCCAGCCGACGCTCGACGCCGCTGACCGAGCGGATCTCACCGGTGAGCCCGACCTCACCGAGCGCGATCAGGTCGGGCGGGATCGCCCGCTCCTGCGCCGAGCTCACCATCGCCAGCGCCACGGCCAGGTCCGAGGCGGGCTCGTAGAGCCGCACGCCGCCGACCGAGGCGGTGAAGATGTCGCTGGCCCCCAGGCTGGAGAATCCGGACCGCTTCTGCAGCACGGCAGTGATCATCGCGACTCGGGCGCCGTCGAGCCCGGACACCGCCCGCCGTGGCGGCAGCGGCGCCGGCGAGGCGCCGCCCGGCCCGCCGCCCCCGCCGGTCCTGGCGACGACGCTCTGCGGCGCGACGAGCGCCTGCACCTCGGCGACGAGTGGCCGGCGGCCCTCGACCATCACGGTGACGCACACGCCCGGTACAGCGCTCGCGGCCGCGCCGCGAGACAGGAACAGGCCGCTCGGGTCGGCGATGCCCCAGATGCCGTTCTCGTTCATCTCGAAGCAGCCGACCTCGTCCGTCGGCCCGTGGCGGTTCTTGATCGCGCGGACCATCCGCAGCGCGGTCTGCTGGTCGCCCTCGAAGTGCAGCACCACGTCGACGAGATGCTCGAGCAGCCGCGGGCCGGCGACCGCGCCGTCCTTGGTGACGTGCCCGACCAACACGGTCGCGAGGCCCAGCGCCCTGGCGGTGCGGATCAGCGCCGCGGCGACCTCGCGGACCTGGGTCACGCCACCCGCCACGCCCTCGACGCCGGCAGCGGAGATCGTCTGCACCGAGTCGACCACCAGCAGTGTCGGCTGGACCTCCTCGACGTGGCCCAGCAGCGCCCCGAGGTCGGTCTCGGCCGCGAGCCACAGGTCGTGGTGCAGCGTGCCGGTGCGCCCGGCACGCAGCCTGACCTGGGCGGCCGACTCCTCCCCGGTGACGATGAGCGCCCGGTGACCGGCCTCGGCGCTGCGCGCGGCGACCTCCAGCAACAGCGTCGACTTGCCCACCCCCGGCTCGCCGGCGAGCAGGATCACGGCGCCGGGCACGACCCCGCCCCCGAGCACCCGGTCGAGCTCGTCGACGCCGGTGGCGCGGCGGGTCGCCGGTGTCGGGTCGACCTCCGTCATGGGCTTGGCCGGAATGGTCACCGTGGCGGCGGCGGTGGCGCCGGAGCCGCCCACGGCCGCCTTCCGCGGCGCGGCCCGTTGCGCCTCCAGCGTCCCCCACGCCTGGCAGCGCGAGCAGCGCCCGGCCCACCGGATCGACTCGGCGCCGCACTCACCGCACCGGAACCCGCCGCCGGCCCGCGTCCGGCTTCCCCCGCCGCCGGCCGACTCGTTCCCACTGGACCGCGAAACCGCCATGGCCCGAAAGTAGCCACCGGGTGCGACAGTATTTCTGGTTCGCTCCGGAACAAGCCCCGGGGTTGGGCGGGAAGGTTGTTGCGCCGAGTCAGTGATGTGACTCGGACAGGACCGGTGGACGACGGTGCGGCGTCAGCCGGCGGTGGAAGTGGCGCTGGTCCCCACGGTCGGCGTGGCGGTGGAGCCGGCCGTCGGCGAGGCGGTCGAGCCCGCGGTCGGCGACTCGGTCGTCACCGTCGTCGGGGTCGCGGTGGGCGTCGCGGACGCGGACGGTGTGGCCGTGGGCGTGCCGGACGCGCCGGGCAGCGGCTCCTCGACGGGCACGTCCAGGGTGACGGAGCCGGCCTTGGCGAACGTGAAGGTCACCTTCGTCGCGGAGCCCACCGGCAGGTCCTTCTTCAGGCCGGTGAGGCTCGGCGCGGAGCCGTTGGCGATGTAGATCTGCCCTCCGGCCGGGGGCAGCGTCGCCGGGCTGCCGGGGCTGCCCCCGGCGGCGTCGGGCGACGAGACGCCGACCAGTTCGTCAGCCTCGCCGCCGCCGTTGAACAGGGCCGAGATGACCTGAGCGTCCTCACCGGACTTGGCCGGGCCGGCGACGTAGACGTTGCGCAGGTCGATGGTGCCGACGGCGCCGTTGGCGGTGTTCGTCGTCGTGCGCGCCAGGCCCGTCATCGCATCCGTGCCACTGGCGCAGGCCGCCAGCGCCGGCGTGCACAGCAGCGCGGCGGCGGCCAGCGCCGCCGCTCCGCGGCGCAGCGAGCGGGCCGGGGCGACGCCCGCGGCGCGCGAGGTGGGCTGGGCGGACGAGACGGCGGGACGGCGCGAGATGGCTGCGCTGCGCGCCCCCGGACGGCGGCTCACGGCTCGGTGACTCCTGTCGTGCGGGCGCGGCACCCCGAACAGGGCGCCCGCGCTGGTCCAGTAGCGCAGCCGGACGACGATACGGGCACGGGGACGGCCGCGAGGGGGCGCCTTTGGCTGCTCGGCGCTAAGACTAGCCACCTGGTATGCGCACGTGCCTCGCGCGGGCCGCGAGCCCCGGCGCGGTGTGACCGCTGCCTCCCCGGCGTGGCCGTGTCCCGGACCGCGGCCGAGTGCGCGCGCCCACCGGTCCCGCGCCGCCTCGGTGGATCGAGGCGGGTGTCGGCGGATCAGGGCGGGTGTCGACGCCAGTCGGAATCTCGCGATTGCCAACCAGTCCGCTACACCGCGCCACCGTTTTGTCGGCGCCAGGCAGGCACGCCCGCCTCCACGCGAGGCGACGGAATATGACGCGCCGAGCACCGGTGCGGTTCGCGGTGGCGGAACTGAGCTGCCCATGCCGCGGCCTTCGACTCGAGGCGACGCGGTGTGTTCGTGAGTCAGCCGCCCCCCGACCTTCGGATCTGGACTTGACCGGCTCATGGACGCGCGAGTGTGGCGAGCGTTTCAGCAGGTCGGACGCCAGGTCGGACAGTTCGGTCAGACCAGCTGGACGGCTTGACCGAAGCGGCGCAAGCCGGCGACGGGCGGTGTTCGTGGTGGGCGGAGCGTGGCCAGAACGCTCCGCTGCGCCCGACCACGGCGCCCCTGCCAGCCGCACGGGACCCAGCATGCGTCTGACCTGCAGCGATGCGTGCGTGTTACGCTAGTAGAGGCGGAAGGGGCACGTGACACATGGCTTTCCAAGTCGGCGAGACCGTCGTTTACCCGCATCACGGGGCTGCTCTCATCGATGCGATTGAAACGCGCGTCATCAAAGGTGAAGAGAAACTCTATCTCGTGCTCAAGGTGGCTCAGGGTGACCTGACCGTACGCGTACCGGCCGACAACATCGGCATGGTTGGCGTACGCGATGTAGTCGGCCAGGACGGCCTCGAGCGCGTCTTCGAGGTGCTGCGCGCACCGCACACCGAGGAGCCGACCAACTGGTCGCGCCGGTACAAGGCCAACCTCGAGAAGTTGGCCTCGGGCGACGTCAACAAGGTCGCCGAGGTCGTCCGCGACCTGTGGCGCCGTGACCGCGAGCGCGGCCTGTCGGCCGGCGAAAAGCGGATGCTCAGCAAGGCTCGGCAGATCCTCGTCAGTGAGCTCGCCCTTGCGGAGGGCACCAACGAGGACAAGGCCGAGGCCATGCTCGACGAGGTCCTCGCCGGTTGATCACGCCCGACCCAGCTCGCTGACCCTCCGGGTCAGACGAAGCGGGCCGTCTCGACTGCTGACAGTTGTTGAGGCGGCCCGCTTCGCCATGCCCGGATCCGGTCCAGTGGACCGGTCCAGCGACGAGAGGCGGGTGCCTGCCCGGTTGGACGGGCCTGGCCCGGCGGCTGGCACGATGGCGGTGATGGACGGAAACCAGGATACGGCGGGCGCGGTAGCTAGCTGGGCAGTCGATGAGCGGCCGTTCGCGGACGATGTGCTCGAGTGGTACGGGCTGGTGGCGCGGGATCTGCCGTGGCGGCGGCCGGAGGCGGGGCCCTGGGGGGTACTCGTCAGCGAGGTGATGCTGCAACAGACGCCCGTGAACCGGGTGCTGCCCGTCTGGGAGGCGTGGCTGGCGCGCTGGCCCGGCCCGGCCGCGCTCGCGGCGGAGCCGGCCGGTGAGGCGGTCCGGATGTGGGGCCGCCTCGGCTACCCGCGCCGGGCGCTGCGCCTGCACCAGGCGGCGGCCGCCATCGTCGAGCGGCACGGCGGCGCCATCCCGGACCGCCTCGACGATCTGCTAGCGCTTCCCGGTATCGGCACCTACACCGCCCGCGCGGTCGCCGCGTTCGCATTCCGGCAACGCCACGCCGTCGTCGATGTCAATGTCCGGCGCCTCGTCGCCCGCGCGGTCGAGGGCGCGGCGGAGGGTCCCGCGGCGGTCAGCCGCCGTGACCTGGCCACGGTCGAGAACCTGCTGCCGGCCGACCCGGAGACCGCGGCCCGGGCCAGCGCCGCGTTCATGGAGCTCGGCGCGCTGGTCTGCGTGGCCCGGGCGCCGCGCTGCGCCGGCTGCCCGGTCCGGGAGCGATGCGCGTGGCTACTGGCCGGCAGCCCGCCGTCCGACGGCCCGGCCCGTCGCCCGCAGGGCTACGCCGGCACCGACCGCCAGGTGCGCGGCCGGCTGCTCGCCGTGCTGCGCGACGCGGACGGCCCGGTCGACGCGGCCCTGCTCGACGCCGTCTGGGACGAGCCGGTCCAGCGAGACCGCGCCCTACGGGGCCTCCTCGACGACGGCCTCGCCGTCGCCGTCGGGCCCGGCAGGTACGCGCTTCCCGGCGACGTCACCGCAAGTCTGTCGGTCTGACCAGTGGCGCGCTGACCGGCGGCGCGATCAGGTTGTGGACCGCGTCGGCGGTCGCCGGGTGGTCCGCGAGCAGCCGTACGACCCCGGAACCGCGCGAATCAGACCAGTTCGGCCACTGACCGGACTCCGCTGATCCGGCAGGAACCAGGTCGCCGGTCCGGGAAGTCCGCGGTCCGGCCCACTCCTCGGCGAACCCGAGCAGCGCCGCCACGGCCTGTGTGCCGGCCGGATAGCCGGCAAGCAGCGCCGCCACCGCGTCCTTCGCCGCGGAGTCGGCCGTGCTCGTCGAGCCGGCCATTCCCACCCGCGCTCCGCCCGGACCGGTACGCCCGGCCGCGGCTGGGCCCACCGGAGGCGCGGCTGGGTCCACCGGAGGCATGGTGGAGGCCGGTCGGCCTGACCAGGGCGCGACCCATATGTCCAGGTCCGCCAGGCTCCCGGGAAAGGTGCGGCCCGCCTCGCGCACGAGCGTCGGCACCAGCTCGCCGGCCTGGTCGCGCAGCGTCGTGACCAGTGTCGGCAGCCACGGAAGCAGGACTGGGTCGGGCAGCCGCGCGAACGCCTTGGAGATCATCTCGACGGCGAACGGGGTGAGCGTCGGCACCGGCTCCAGAGCCTGCACAAGACCCGCCAGGTAGCGCGGGAACGCCGGGACGGTGAGCGGGTTGGCGAGCAGGTCGTCGCACCGCGTTCGCAGCTCGGCCATGGACAGCTGACCGAGCCGGGTCTGGGCGGACCACAGCAGCGCGACCCGGCCGGGCTCCTCGGGATGGGACTGGCGCACGGCCAGCTCCAGCTGCGCACGATCACAGCCGAGGGCGAGCGCGAGGTTTTCCAAGGTCAGCAGGAAGCCGAGCATGGAGGCCACCTGGCGGACACCGACGTCCTCGGCGGTGAATGCGGTCGGCAGCAGCGTGCAGTAGTGCGCGTACCCGCCCTTGACGAACTGCTCACTCCAGGCCGGCAGGCTCGGCTCGTTGACCCGGTAGTGGTCCAGCAGCCGGCGGATGCGGCGTAGCACCTCCGGTGCGTCGTCGACCGTCCGTTCGGCGGTCAGCAGCTCGACGGCGCGGGCCCCCAGCTCCTCGGCGAGGCGGCGGCTGTCGAGATAGACGATCGCGTCCTCGACGGCGGCGAGCGCGACCGCCGCGGTGGCCGTCGGCGCCCAGGCGGCGCGCCGCAGCCGCTGCTCCACCGCCTGCTCGATGGTGACCGCCTCGTAGCCCAGCTCGATCAGCGCCCGCTGGTGCCGGCCGATCACCAGGTCCCAGCTCTCCTGGGGGGAACGCTCGCCAAGCCGCCACACACCGAGAATGGGGCGGATCGCCCCGTCGGGCAGCAGATAACGCAACATCCATAGCAGGTGCGAGCACTCGGCCAGCTCGGGGGCGGCCGCGAGGTCGAGCAGCGCCCGTTGCACGGTGCGCTTGTCCAGGTCGAGCCCCAGCGGGGCAAGCCGGTTGTAGACGTCCTGGGCGAGCGGCGGGAGCGCGTCATAGCCGACCTGGCCGATCCGGTCCCCGCCGAGCAGGATCTCGCACAGCCGGCGCACGTCACGGCGGCCGGGAACGCCGTCCTTCTCGATGCAGGTGATCGCCGCGTCCTGGAAGTCGTACGGCGTGGGGCGAGCTCGGTTGCGCAGGCCGGCGAGCAGGATCGAGGTCTCGAACACCGCGATCGCGTCGGCGGTGCTGGCGAGGTAACCGTTCCGGCGGGCCAGCCTGACGATGTCCACGGACCAGCCGAGCAGTTCGGCCTCGTCCAGCCCGTCGAGCGCCGGCGGCCGTTCGAGGAAGCCCGCCAAGGGCTCGGCCGCGGCGCCCGGCCCGTGTCGGCCTTCAGCGCCGGCCTGGCCGCCCAGCCCGGTCCTACCCGTCCTGCCCGCCTTCGCGGGCCGTGCTGGGCGGCCCGCGCCACGCCCGCCGGTGAGGTGGAACGGGGCGATGCCCGAGCGGGTCAACGCCTTCGCCCAGGTGGCCCGCGCGATCGACACCGATCCGCCGGCAAGCCCGAACTGGGCCTCGATGGCCGAGTGGCTGGACGGGATGAGCCCGTACATCCAACGGGTCGCCGTCACCGGGCCGATCTCGTAGATCTCGTGGCCAGACGGCTCGCCGGCCGGCTCCGACCGGGGCGGATCCGCGAGCGTGCCGAACTCGGGGACGCGGCTGACGGCGTGAAATGCGCCGCAGACGTAGAGACACTCCGACCGGTCGGCGCCGGACCGGGCCAGGTGCTCCCGGATCCGGGTCCACATGTGGCGCTCGCGTTCCTCGTCCCGCGCCAGCCGGCGGCCGTCGTCCGCGGGCGTCATCCGGCGGAACAGGCTGCCGATGAGCGTCATCGCCTGCCGGTAGGTGTCGTGGTCGGCGGCCGCCAGGGGCTGCTCGACGTACTGGTCCCACCATTCCGACCAGTGCCGGACCCGGCCGTGCCGCAGCAGGAACTCCTCCAGCTCGGCGAACCGAGGGCGCAGGTCGCCGATCTCGATGCCGACCGCGTCGCCGTGCAGGGCCGCCTCGTCGCCATGATCGGGGTCGGGGTCGCCGGCGCCCCCGCCCGGCGCGTCCCGCGGCGCCGGGCTCGAGCTGGCCGGTGCCTCGGCCGACACGCGTTCCTCCCACTGGAAGAGGTGGTCGGCCGACCAGTCGACGAGCACCAGCTCGACGTCCGGCGTCTCGAGCGCATAGGCGATGGCCTGGTACTCGGCGGAGGCCTCGGTGATCGGCGCGACGATGCTCAGCGGGCCCGAGCCGGCGGGGAAGCCGGCCAGGTCATGGGCGAACGCCTGCAGCGCCACCGGCAGCCGGCAGTTGCGCAGCTCAGCCAACAGGGGCCGCAAATCCTCGCACAGCTCCAGGTAGATGACCTTCGGCCGCTTCTCCCGCAACCGGCCGGCCATCGCCAGCGCCGACGCCGGCGAATGGTGGCAGACGGGGAAGATCTCGAGCGGTTCGCGCAGCGCCCAGCCGACGTCATCCACCAGGCCGGCCATGATCTCGGCGAGGGCTGTGGAATCCGCCGCGAACGCCGCCGCCGCGTCGATGAGCCTTTCCCGAAGGACGCCGAACGGGCCGTCGGTTCCGGTGGAGCCGTTGGAGCCGGTCGTGACCTTGGTAGGCCCATGGGCGCGATCCGCGTCGAGGCCGCTCGCCGGTCCGTCGTTCACGCGCGCCGGGCTCACGACAGAGTCGCGATCGCCTGACGGCCGCCCTCGAGGAAGTCCGGCCACAGCCCGCCGTCCTTCTTGCTGCGCGGCTCGACGACACCGTGCCAGTACTTGTTGAGGATGGCGAGATCCTCGGGGCTGCGGCGGGCGAGCGAGCCGACCAGCGAGCCCGCGAGGGCGCCGGCGCCCAGCACCCTCTCCCCGAAGAACTGGCTGTGCAGGATCGCGTCCTCGAGCACACCGATCTGCTCGGCGGTGGAGAGGGCCGATTCGAGCTTCTCGTCGTCGCTGGTCGCCGAGGCCGCGGTCGCCCGCAGGTCGGCGAAGCTCTGCAGCAGGATGTCGAGCAGCGTGGGCGGGACGTCCAGCTCGATCTGGTGGCGGCGCAGCAGCTCGGCGGTGCGGAACCGGACGATGTCGGCCTCGCTGCGCTTGTTCGTCACCACCGGGATCCGGACGAAGTTGAACCGGCGTTTGAGCGCCGAGGAGAGGTCGTTGACACCCCGGTCGCGGCTGTTCGCCGTCGCGATGATCGAGAATCCGGGCTGGGCGAACACGGTGTTGTCGCTGTCGAGCTCGGGAATCGAGACGTACTTCTCCGACAGGATCGAGATCAGGGCGTCCTGGACGTCACTGGTCGACCGCGTGAGCTCCTCGAACCGACCGATCATGCCGCGCTCCATGGCGGTCATGATCGGCGAGGGGATCATCGACTTCCTGGACTGCCCCTGCGCGATCACCATCGAGACGTTCCACGAGTACTTGATGTGGTCCTCGGTGGTGCCGGCGGTGCCCTGCACGACCAGCGTCGAGTCACGGCTGATCGCCGCGGCGAGCAGCTCGGCGAGCCAGCTCTTGCCGGTCCCCGGATCCCCGATCAGCAGCAGGCCACGGTCGGACGCGAGCGTCACGATGGCGCGCTCGACCAGGCTCGCCTCGCCGAACCACTTCTGGTCGACGCCGCGGTCCAGGCCAAAGGAGGTGCGAAGATGCTTCTCCCTCGCACCTCCGGAGGCCCTGAAAGAGGCAGAGCCGTCGGAGCGCTGGGAGCCGAGGATGAACAGCCGGACCATCCGCGGGCTGAGCCGCCAGGAGAACGGCTTCGGCCCGTCGTCGACGGACTCCAGCCAGTCCAGCTCGTCGGCGTACTTGACCTCGGCGGGGGCGCGCAGCATCTCGGCGGTCATTCGCGGATCTCCACAGGTGTCGGCCTTCGGATACAGGATGATGTGAATGTGACGTTGAGCTGGTGAGCCATTCGCGCGACCCGGCCACCGGTGGTGACGGCGCATCAGCGCCATGCCGACGCAACCACCTCGCCGACCTGGGGCCGGTCGGGCCACCGTCATCTGCGTCGGGCCGGAACAGGCGGGAGGGCGCTCCGCGCCCGACGGCTGGCGCGGTGGCGGGCGCGGAGCGTCCGTCACGCGCCAGTCTCAGGCGAGGAAGCTCTTCAGCTCGACGACGAGCTTGCGGACATGACCCGAGATCACCGGCGTGCCCAGGTCCTTGAACCGGTCGCGGAACCAGGGGTTCACGCTCTGGCGGCCGGAACTGTTCACCGAACCGACCGGGATGAACCGCACGCCCGACCGGTGGACCGCCTCGATGCCGTCGAACAACGGCTGGGACCGGTCGAACTCGTAGAAGTCCGAGATCCACACCATGACCGTGTTCCGCGGATCGGCGATCTTGGGGCGGGCCATGGCCATCGCGACCGGACCGTCGTTGCCACCCCCGAGGCTGGTGCGCAGCAGGACCTCGAACGGGTCGTGCACCCAGGGCGTGAGGTCGAGCGCGCGGGTGTCGTACGCGATCAGGTGGACGTCGACCTTGGGCAGGCCGGCGAAAATCGATGCCAGGATGGTGCAGTTCACCATCGCGTCGACCATCGACCCGGACTGGTCGACCACGACGATCATCCGCGCGGGCGTCGTGCGCCGGGCGGTCTGCCGGTAGTACAGCCGGTCGACGTAGAGGCGCTGGTCCTCGGGGTTCCAGTTGGTCAGGTTCCGCCAGATCGTGCGGTTCAGGTCCAGGTTGCGGTACACCCGCTTCGGCGGCACCGAACGGTCGATCGTCCCGACGCTGGCCTTCTCCACCTGGGTGCGCAGCACCTCGGCGACCTCGTCGACGAACCGGCGGATCAGGGACTTCGCGTTGGCCAGCGCGACACCCGACAGGTTGCTCTTGTCACGCAGCAGCTGCTCGATCAGGGACATGCTCGGCGTGAGCTGGCTGGCGAGGGCGTTGTTCGCCAGCACCTCGCGCAGGTGCATCCGGCGCACGAGGTCGGCCTCGATGTCGCCGAGCACGCCGCCCAGCCCGGCCGCCGCGTCGCCGGCGCCCGGTCCGCCGAGCGCCTGCCTGAGCCAGCCGGCATCGCTCTGCCAGCCGGCGAGCCGGGCGGCCGTGACGCCGCCCGACCCGGTCGCGAACACGCCCAGCAGCAGCTTCGACATCACCGCGGCGCTGCGCACCTCCGCCTCGCCGACGATCGCTCCGGTCTCGACGGTGGCCCCACCGACGGCACCGCGTCCGGGCGCCGCGTCGGCACCAGGCGGCTCGGCACTGGGGCCGGCGTCAGCGTCGGCGTCGGCCGCGTGTGGCTCACCGCTGCCCGGCGGTCCCTGCTCATCGCCAGTCGTGCCCTGGCGTTCTAGCAGGCCCTGGATCTGTCCGGCGAGCGCGGGGAAACGCTGGACGATGGTGTCGACGGACACGGTCGGGTCGAGCAGCGCCGCCGGCAGACCGAGATCCTCGACGACGGCCAGGCTGGCCGACTCCAACGCCGGCTGCTCGTCCGGGGCGAAGATCCGGGCCAGCAACCGCCAGTACAGGACCTGGCGACGGTTCTCGCGCGCCGCGGCGGCCGCTTCCTCGGCCTCGGCCTGGGCTGTCATGTTCGGGACGGGGTTCATCGGCGCAGCAACCGTCCGGCCCGCTCGCGCAGCACGGCGACGGCGTCACCGTTCTTGGCCCGTGCCTTCGCGATCTTCGGATCGGTGGCGCCGAGCGCCCAGTCGCCGGCGTGCGCCGTCACCGGCTTCCTCTTGACGACGGCCTGAGCCGCCAGCGGCCGAAGCCACCACCGGCCGTCGTCCCAGCGCAGCAGCCCCAGGCAGGCCGACGAGGCGGCCAGCAGGGCCGGCGTCAGCGGGCCGAGGCTCGACGCCGGGTCCACGGTCGGGTCGGCCTCGACGACCAGCGCCGTCCCGGCCAGGTCGAACGTCAGCGTCTGGGTGGCCTCGTCCGACGCGGTCGTGTACCCCTCGACCAGAACCGGCTCGGCGATCCGGACCGGATGCCGGTCGAGCGGCGCGGGCGCCGGCGCGACCGCCTCCGCCAGCCGCACCCGGGCGGTGACGAACGGGTCGGCGGAGTCACCGAGACGGGCGGCGTCCTCCCGCCAGACCAGGTCGCCGCTGCCCAGCGACACCATGTCCGCGATCTCCAGCGCCCGATGCTCGGCGAGTGCGCCCAGCAGCACCGGGTAGTCCGCGAACAGCCGCCACAGCGCCGGCCCTACCAGGGTGTCGACCTTCGCGACGGTCACACCGGTGCGCACGAGCCGGGGCCGCCCGTCCACGCCGCCTTCCGCGGCAGGTTCCAGGACGGCGTGCACCTGGACCCGCGCGGCGGTGTCATGCTCGGCCACCTCCACGCCCAGCGGCAGGAGCCGCCCGGACACCAGGCCCGCGCCCTGGCCGCCGGCTGGCCCGGCCGGCGGTGACCAGTCGCCACGCCACGCCAGCAGCTGCGCGCGCGCCCACAGATCGGCCCAGCGCCGGACCGGCGGGCCGGAGGCCGTCCCGGCCTGGCCGGACGCGCGCAGCTCCGCGGCCAGCCCGTCGAGCAGCACCGCCAGCCGGCGCAGCCCCGGCTCGGCCAGCACGGCCTGGCGCGCCTGGGCCGACGACGAGACAACGTCCTCGTCGACACCACGCCAGCCGGTGACAGCCAGCTCGCGCAGCCAGGAGCGGCATCCGGCGAGCGCCGGTTCGCGGCCCGGCGGCCGGGGCGCCGCGGCGGGTTCCCCCGCCGGATCCCAGTCCAGCCTGGCCCGGCCCAGAGCTCCGTCGAAGCCGGCGAGCACGGCGTCGTGCGCGGCGCCCAGCACCGCGGCCCGCGCGCCGGCGAGCGTGACCAGCGCCTCATCGGTGACCGAGCCCGCCAGGACCTTCTCGGCGGCGTCGCGGACGGCCGGACCCATCGGCGTCGCCGCCACCGCGCCCGCCAGGGCGGTGAGCGCGTCACCGCGGACCGCGTCGAGCCGCCCGAGGCCTTCCACCAGGGCGTCGTCGAAACCGTCGACCAGGGCGAACGCCTCCGCGACCCCGGCGGAGGCCGCGCCGGCGAGCGCGTCGAGCTGCGTGGCGAGCATCTACAGGACCGCCCGTCCGGCCGGGAACCAGTCCAGCTCAGGGACGGGCAGGGCGACGTCCGGCAGCTCCAGGTAGCCGAGGTGGCGCAGGAAGCCGCTGAACACGGAGGCCGCCTCGAGCCGCGCGCGCTGGCCCCGCATGCGCGACACGACGTCGTCGGCGGACATGGCGTCCTCGGCTCCGTCGACGCGCAGGTACCGCGCCACCCGCCCGCCGCCGTACTGGAGCACCGCGGCGTCGACCAGCGCGCGCAGGTGGTTGCACAGCCCGGTGCCGGTCAGCCCACCGCAGGGACGGTTGTTGTTCGTGCCGCAGCTGTACTCGTGCGTCCCCGCGACGATCGACGAGACGTACACCCGCTCGATGTCCGAGCCGCTCGACACGACTCCCCGCAGCCGGCCGTCGGCCAGCTCCACGAAAGGCACCTTCGCCAGCGCCCGTGGCCCGACGGGCGGCACCACCCGCCCCACACCGCGCCGGCGCGTGTCGCGCCCCTTCGCACTGTCAGCACCCACCGCGCATCGACCTCCGCCGGCCCGACGACTCGTCCCGTCTGCCCGCTACTTCTATCGCGGCGGTCTGACAGTTCTCGGCGGACGTTCCTGGGCAGACGAGGACGGATCGTCAGGGCAGGCGGTAGCGGTAGCCGACGCCGCGGACGCTCTCGATCGACCAGGGGGTCTCGGCGGTGTCGCCGAGGCGACGGCGCAGGCGGCGGACGTGGACGGCGAGGGTGTTCGAGTCCATCTGGGAGGTACCCCAGACGAGCTCCAGCAGGCTCTCACGCGGCACCACGCGGCCGGCGCGCTCAAGCAGCACCCGCAGGAGCCGGAACTCCCGAGGCGGCACCGCCACCGGCACACCGTCGACCCGCACCTGGTGCGCGCCGATGTCGAGGGTCACCGTGCCGACCCGGAACACCTCCGGGTCGACCTCGCCAGCATGGCCGGCTCCCGCGCGGCCGCCGACCCAGCTGGCGACGCCCAGGCCGGCGGCGTGCATGCCGTCGGCCAGGACCGTGCCGGCGGCCGGCGTGATCGCGTCCGCCGGCGGGCCGGCCAGCGCCAGAACCTCGCTTACCAGGTACGGCTTGGCCACGCAGGCGCTCGCGCCGGCTTCCAGCCCGGCCGCGGCCTGCGCGCGGTCGTCCGGACCGAGCCCGAGCAGGATCGTCATCTCGCCCCGGCCGCGCATCGCCCGCAGTGCGCGGACCACGCCGATGCCGTCGAGAACCGGCAGCGTGGCGCTCACCAGTACCGTGTCCGGGCCAAGCCGGCCCGCCTCGAGGAGGGCTAGCGCCCCGTCGCTGACCACCCGGACCTTGAAGCCCCTGGCATCGAAGGCGGCGACAAGCTCGTCGTCCGGGTCGGCGTCGGCGATGAGCACCAGCCCAGCGGCCTGGCCGGGCGACGCGGCCGTCCCGGCCGGGGTCACATGACCCGCGCCGGTAAACCGCACCGATTGGCCCGGCGGGGTGGCGGGGGCGAGTGCCCCCGCCACCGCGGGGGCACTCGCCGCCGTGGCCGCCGGCCGGCGCGTGTCGGCCGGCTCCGGCGCGGCGGGCATGCTCAGCCGAACCGCCCGGAGATGTAGTCCTCGGTCCGCTTCTCGGTCGGGCTGGTGAAGATCTTGGTGGTCTTGTCGTACTCGATGAGCTTGCCGGGCTGGCCGGTCGCCTCGAGCGAGAAGAACGCGGTCGCGTCGCTCACCCGGGAGGCCTGCTGCATGTTGTGGGTGACGATCACGATCGTGTAGCTGCTCTTCAGTTTCGCGATGAGGTCCTCGATCGCCAGCGTCGAGATCGGGTCGAGCGCGGAGCACGGCTCGTCCATGAGCAGCACCTGCGGCTCGACCGCGATCGCGCGGGCGATGCAGAGCCGCTGCTGCTGGCCACCGGAAAGGCCGGCACCCGGCCGGCCGAGACGGTCCTTGACCTCTTCCCACAGGTTGGCGCCGCGCAGCGACTCCTCGACCCGCGTGTCGAGCAGCGACTTCTTGCGGGTGCCGTTGAGCTTCAGCCCGGCGACGACGTTCTCGTAGATGGACATCGTCGGGAACGGGTTCGGGCGCTGGAAGACCATGCCGACCTGGCGGCGCACGTTCACCGGGTCGACCCCGGCCCCGTACAGGTCCTCGCCGTCCAGCAGGACCTTGCCCTCGACGCTCGCGCCCGGGATGACCTCGTGCATCCGGTTCAGCGTGCGCAGCACGGTGGACTTGCCGCAGCCGGAGGGGCCGATGAACGCGGTGACGTTCTTCGGCTCGATGGCGAGGTTCACGCCCGCTACGGCCTTGAACTTGCCGTAGAAGACGTTCAGCCCCTGGATGTCGATTCGGGTGGCCATTGCTACCTCTGCTACCTGAGCCGTCGAGGCTCGGTCGACGCGAACGGGGTCCCTCCCAGGTCGGCTTGGCCGACCTCGGAGCTCGTGATTCGGTTTGCGGAGACGTTGCTCATCGAGCCGGTCAGACCTTGGTCCGGCGCGCGATGAAGCGCGCGATCAGGTTCAGCAGCATGACAATGATGATCAGAGTGAGCGCGGCCGACCAGGCGCGGTCAACGGCCCAGCTCTGCGGCTTCTGGGCCTCGGTGAAGATGTACAGCGGAAGCGCTGACTGGTGACCCGAGAAGGGGTCGTTGTTGATGGAGTCGTTTCCGAAGATCGTAAGCAGCAGCGGCGCAGTCTCACCCGCCACTCGGGCGATGGCCAACATGACGCCCGTCACAATGCCTGGCAGCGCCGTCGGGATGACAACCTTCAGGATCGTGCGCCACCGCTCGACCCCGAGCGCGAAGCTGGCCTCGCGCAGCTCGTTCGGGACCAGCTTGAGCATCTCCTCGGAGGAGCGGACCACCGTCGGGATCATCAGAATGATCAACGCCAGCGAGCCGGCGAACCCGGTCTGCGGAGCACCCAGGACGATCAGGTAGAAGGCGTAGATGAACAGACCGGCGATGATCGACGGCAGGCCGGTCAGCACGTCGACGAAGAAGCTGATCGTCCGGCTGATCCGGCCGCGGCCGTACTCGACCAGGTAGATGGAGACCAGCACGCCGAACGGCACCGCGATGAGGCTCGCGAGGGCGATCTGCTCCAGGGTGCCGATGATCGCGGCGTAGGCGCCACCGCCGTGGTCACGGGCGCTGACGCCCCGCATCGAGTGGGTGAAGAAGTCGTAGTCGAAGCGAGCGGCACCCTTGCTGATCACGGTGACCAGTACGGCGACGAGCGGGACCATCGCGAGCAGGAAGGCCCCGATGAGCAGCGTCGTCGCGAACCGGTCCCTGGCCCGCCGGCCACCCTCGATCAGGCTGGAGGCGATCGTCTGGCCGGCCGCGAAGAGCAGCAGCGAGAGCAGAAGGATCTGGATCTCGCTGTCCATCGGGGTGGCGAAGTACAGCAGCAGGGAGACGCCGACGGACACGACGGCGATCACCGGCAGCGCGAAGGCGGGCAACTTGTTGCCGTGCAGGCGCAGCTTGTCGGTGACGGGGGCGCCCTCGGGCGCCGCTGTCAGGGTGCTCATGACGCGGCCCCAGAGAACTCGGCCCGGCGGGCGATGATGGCCCGCGCGGCGATGTTGACCAGCATGGTCACGATGAACAGCACGAGACCGGACGCGATCAGCGCGCCGCGGCCGGTGTCGTTGGAGTCGCCGAAGCCGTTCGCGATGTTGGCGGCGATCGTGTTTCCGGCCGGCTCGAGGAAGTGCACCGAGATACCGAACGACGCGGGCAGGACCAGCGCGACCGCGATGGTCTCGCCCATCGCCCGGCCGAGGCCCAGCATCGAGGCGCTGATCACGCCCGGCTTGCCGTAGGGCAGCACGGCGGTGCGGATCATCTCCCAGCGGGTCGCCCCAAGCGCGAACGCCGCTTCCTTGTGCGCGATCGGGACCTGCTTGAAGACCTCTCGCGAGATGGCCGCGACGATCGGCAGGACCATGATGGCGAGAACGATGCCCGCCACGAAGATCGACCGGCCGACCTGCCCGCTCGGGGTGCTGAAGATGCCGATGTCATCGGGCGCGTCGGCGATTCCGGCGATCAGGGACACGACGACGCCAAGCACCACGCCCAGAGTGATGGGCGTACCCACGGAGCTGCTGCCCGTGGGCGCGGCGCGGCGGATCAGACCGAAGGCCAGACCCAGGATGGCCCCACCGAGCGGAGTCCACGGGAACCAGGGAAGGTACTGGCTCAGCCAGAGCTGGGTGCCGTTCATGTGCGGGGCCAGGATCGCCAAGCCCCACAGGCCGTAGATGACGCTGGGCACGGCCGCCAGCAGGTCGACGATGTAGCCCAGCGCGTCACCGACCCGGCGGGGCGCGTAGTTCGTGATGTACAGGGCAATCCCGACGGCCACCGGCACCGCGATGATCATCGCGACCGCGGCCGTGACGACCGTGCCGAACAGCAGCGCGGCGATGCCGAACCGCGGGTTGCCGCTCTCGTTCGGGAACCACGTCTCGGTGGTGAAGAAGTTCGCCTTGTTGTCGCCCAGCGCGTCCGTCGCCTTGAGGACGAGGAAGAGCGCGATCGCCGCCATGAGCGCCAGCAGCAGGAAGCCGCAGAGGCGCGTCACGTTCTTGAAGGTCGCGTCGGCGAAGCTGACCTTCGCCTTGGAGCGTGGACCGGTACTGGTACTTGTACTGGGAGGGGACTCACCGCCGCCAGTCCCCCCTGGCTCGGACGGCGCCGAGCCGGCCGTCTGGGCAGCCGGTTCCGTGGTCATCGTCCCCTCCTGATCATCTGGTTCCGAGACTTGTCATCTGGTTCCGACTCTCGGTGTCACGCCCGAAACACGGGCCTCGTCCACCACGGGTTCAGACTCACCGGCCTGTTCCGGCCGAGTCGCCGGGACCGTGGAGGCGTCCAAGACGTCGACTGGGACCGACAAACGTGGCGAGCCGCGGGCGGGGGGGGGGCCCCCCCCCCCCCCCCCCCAAAACAACCCCCCCCCCCCCCCCCCCCCGGGGCCCCCCCCCAGCCCCGTAAAAGACCGACCATCGGCGCGGTCGTGGGCATCCGGACGGAGGTCACCTCAAGGCCGAAGATCAGCCGAGGGTGGCGACGACGCCCTGGACCTTGGTGGCCACCGTGCTCGGCAGCGGCGCATAGCCCAGGTCGGCGATCGAGGCTTGGCCCGCTTCGGACGAGGTGTAGGTCAGGAAGGACTTCACCAGGGCGGCCTTGGTGGCGTCGAGGCCCTTGGTGCAGACGATCTCGTACGAGACCAGGTACGCCGGGTAGGCACCCGGGGTCGCGGTCGTGTAGTCGAACTTCAGGACCAGGTCGTTGCCCGCGGCGGTGGTGGCGGTGGAGATGCCCTTCGAGGCGCCGTCCGTGCTCACCTCGACGAACTCGCCGGCCGCGTTCTTCAGCTGGGCGGTCGACAGGCCCGAGTTCTCGGCGTACGACAGCTCGACGTAGCCGATCGCGCCCGGGGTCGACTTCACCGTGGAGGCGATGCCGTCGCTGCCCTTGGAGCCCTGGCCGCCCGGAGCCTTCCAGTCAGAGCCGTTGCTGAAGGTCCAGTCCGAACCGCCGGCACCGGCCAGGAACTTGGTGAAGTTGTCCGTGGTGCCCGAGCTGTCCGAGCGGTGCACCGACGCGATGGTCGTGTCCGGCAGAGAGGCGCTGCCGTTGTCAGCCTTGATGGCCGGGTCGTTCCACTTGGTGATCGCGCCCGAGAAGATCTTGGCGACGGTCCCCGGCGACAGCTTGAGGTCGCTCACGCCAGACACGTTGTAGACGACCGCGATCGGGCCGACCACCATCGGGATGTCAACGACCTCGCCGCCGGTGCAACGGGCCGCGGCGGCGGTCTTCTGGTCATCCTTGATCGCGGAGTCGGAGCCCGCGAAGTCGACCTGCTTGTCGATGAACGACTGGCGGCCGGTACCCGAGCTGGACGACGCGTAGGCGACGGTCGTGCCGCTGCAGGCGTCCTGGTACGCCTTGATCCACTCGTCCATCGCGTTCTTCTGCGCGGACGAGCCGCCACCGCTGATGGACCCGGTGGCGCAGTCGATCGCCGACGCGGCCCCCGCGGACGCCGACCCGCTGGCCGGAGTGGTCGGCTCGTCGCTGTTGTCGTCCGAACCACACGCCGCGACGCTGAGCAGTGCCGCGACGGCCATGCCGGCGGCGGCGGACTGACGCTTGCCTACCTTCACGAGTAGCCCTTCTCTGTGGCGCCCAGAGGCGCCTGCCCCCAGCGGTCCCGTCCGGACCACCGGTGGAACATCGAAGCGGCCCACAGTGAACCGGAAATGAACAAACCCGAACACAAACCGGACACACACCGGAACAGCTACCCGTTTGAGTTGATCCAGGGCCGAGCCACCCAAGATCGCCAGTAATCGCTACGAACCGTGACAGTTTTCTACCAGTTGGTGTGCAGGCGGACTACGTGACGACCACACTCACGCCGGCCGTCCGCGCTCGCGCCTTCCACGTCCCCATCTGTTCACTCCCGGTCGAGAGCGACAGCCACCACCATCTGGTAGTTCTCGCCTCCGACCCACAGGGCCAACATGAAGATCGCCGTTCAACTACGGAAAGAAACCAAGCATGAGTCAAGCGCTACTCGACGCCCCATCTGTCCGGACATCACCCATCACCCCTCGTCCGTCCCGTCCGATTGCTGTTCAGCAAGGCTGCGGTTGCTGACAGCATTCGTCCTGTAGCCATGGGTGATGGGTGACGGCTGGCCCGGCCACGCTCGCGCCCCGGCACAGGAGCCGGGGCCCAGAACGAACGTTCGCCTGGCCTCGACGACGCGGATCGCGGCCATCGGCTGGCGCCAGCCGGGCAGCGGGCAGGCAGAGGAACAGAAGGAGGAAGTGCATGGAGGACACCGCCATCGACGTCGGTGACTTTGACGCGACCAACCCGGGCAACCCGGGCGGATCTGGCGACAAGGGTGGTTCCGACGCCGTGGACCCCGCACCGGAGCCAGGCCATCTCGCCGAGCTGCCCCGCTCGCTCGCAGAGGTGACCAGCACCGACAACGGAAACGTGGTCGAGCACCGGCTGCTGCTCTCCCCCGGAGCGACCGCCGCCGAAGTCACCGCGGCGATGGTCCTCATGCCGCCCGCGACCGCCCTGATGAGCCACCACGCCGGCATGGAGATCCTGCTCGTCTTCCGCGAGCCCACCCGCCCGTCCGCCAGCGCCACCGTCTGGCCGCACGGCGCCGATCCCACGGCCGCGGAGGCCCGAGCGGGGGACGACGACCGGAACCGGCACCCCCCGACAGCCAGACGGCCCAGCTAGACAACCCGGGCAGACCACCCGGCCAGACGACCCGGCCGGCGGCGGCGGGACCGTGCCGGCTCCCCGCCGCCTGCGCGGCTGACGAGGGCAGCCGCCGGAATGGCTACCCAGGGCAATATCGTGGGGGCGTGGCCGTGCTGACGCCTCGTTCTGAGGACTTCCCCCGCTGGTATCAAGACGTGATCGCCAAGGCCGAGCTAGCCGACAACGGCCCGGTCCGGGGGTCCATGGTGATTCGACCGTACGGCTACGCGATCTGGGAGCGGATGCAGGCCGACGTCGACGCCCGGATCAAGGCCGCCGGCGCGGTGAACGCCTACTTCCCGTTGTTCATCCCGGAGAGCTACCTGCGTCGGGAGGCCCAGCACGTCGAGGGGTTCAGCCCCGAGCTCGCCGTCGTGACCCACGGCGGCGGCAAGGAGCTGGAGGAACCGGTCGTCGTCCGGCCGACCAGCGAGACGGTCATCGGCGAGTACATGGCCAAGTGGACGCAGAGCTACCGCGACCTGCCGCTGCTGCTCAACCAGTGGGCGAACGTCGTCCGCTGGGAGCTGCGCCCGCGCCTCTTCCTGCGCACGAGCGAGTTCCTCTGGCAGGAAGGCCACACCGCGCACGCCGACCAGGCCGACGCCGCCGCCTACGCCCGCCGGATCGCGCTCGAGGTCTACCAGGACTTCATGGTGTCGACCCTGGCGCTGCCGGTCTTCGTCGGACGCAAGACCCGCAAGGAGCGGTTCGCCGGCGCGATCAACACCCTCACCTGCGAGGGCATGATGGGCGACGGCAAGGCGCTGCAGATGGCCACCAGCCACGAGCTCGGGCAGAACTTCGCGCGCGCCTTCGACATCGACTACCTCGGAGCCGACGGCGCCCGCCACCTGGCCTGGACGACGTCCTGGGGCTCGTCCACCCGGATGGTCGGCGGCCTGATCATGGCCCATGGCGATGACGCGGGACTGCGCATCCCGCCGCGGCTCGCGGCGACCCAGGTGGTCGTGCTGCCCGTCCGCGACGACGAGAAGGTCGTCGCCGCGGCCGCCCAGATCACGGCCGAGCTCAAGGCGGCCGGGGTGCGGGCGTCGCTGGACGCCCGGCCGGGGCTGTCCTTCGGCCGGCGGGTCACCGACTGGGAGCTCAAGGGCGTGCCGGTCCGGGTCGAGATCGGCCCGCGCGACCTGGCCGCCGGAAATACCACCCTGGCTCGCCGCGACACCGGCGAGAAGTCGACCGTGCCGCTGTCGGAGGCGGCCGGCCGGGTGCAGGCGCTGCTCGACGACGTCCAGGACAGCCTCTACCAGCAGGCGCTGGCGCTGCGCGACTCGCGCACCACGGACGTCACCTCCCTGGACGAGGCCGTCGAGGCGGCCGCCACCGGCTTCGCTCGCCTGCCGTGGCGCCTGGTCGGCGAGGACGGCGAGGCGCGCCTGGCCGCCGAGGCCCTCACCGTCCGCTGCATCCAGAACCCGGACGGCACCCTCCCGGACGGCACGGACGACGCCGACGACCTCGTCTGTCTGGTGGCCCGCTCCTACTGAGTTTCTGGTTCGCTCCGTGCGGGCACGGCGCTCCGGCCCCTTACTCGCTTCGCTCCCAAGGGACCTCCGCGCCGCGGGGTCCCTGCCGGATCGACGGAGCTTGCGGAGTCGATCTGGGAGGTCCGCCTCCTCCGCGAACTTGCCCTCCGGCGACCTCCGCTGCGGCCCAACCACCTTCGCTTCGCTCGGTGGCCGGGCCTCCGCGGAGGCGCGCCTCCGGGCCAGCACGGTTGCGAAACGCCCAAACGTCGCAGACCGGGGCAGGACCTTACGGGAGAGAGCACGTCGCCGCGCCCATGGGGGCCTCCGCGGAGGCACGCCTACGCACCCAGCTCGGTTGCTTTCCGCTGAACGTCACGAGCTCAGCACCAGGTAGAACATCGTTTCTACCAGAAGCGACGACGCTAGCACCAGGGACGCGGTGCTTCGACCCGAACACCTTGACTCTCGTGAAACCCGATTTCAGACTGGGCGACGAGAAAGCTGATCGAGAGCAGGGTGGAGGACGCGCGATGGCCTTTCCGACCGGAGTCCCGATCATCGACACGATGATCGGTTTCCCGCAGCCGGGCAGCTCGCAGTACGACTTCATCCGCCGCCAGCTCAAGGACGCCGAGTCCAAGGCGTTCGAGTTCCCGGCGCAGTACATGTTCAAGAACGTCCCGCACGACCTGCCCACGGACGACCCGGTCAGCGTGACGCTGCGCGAGATGGACCGGTTCGGGATCGAGAAGGGCATGATCGGCTGCGCCGGCGAGTCCGCGCGGTTGGCGCTGAAGCAGTTCCCGGACCGGTTCGTGCCGAGCGGCAACCTCAACGACCCGAACGACGTGATGGGCACCGTCCGCTCGATCGTGCGGGACTACGAGGAGTTCGGCATCCGCGCGGTGGGCGCGTTCCCGTCCGGCGTGTTCCCGCAGGTCGCGATCAACGACGAGAAGATGTACCCGGCCTACGCCAAGTGCGTGGAGCTGGGGATCGCGGTGTTCTGCTGCGCCGGCGTCCCCGGCCCGCGGCTGAAGTTCGAGCCGCAGCGGGTCGAGCTGATCGACCAGGTGATGTTCGACTTCCCCGACCTGGTCTTCGTCACCCGGCATGGCTGCGAGCCGTGGACCGACCTCGCGGTGAAGCTGCTGCTCAAGTGGCCGAACCTGTACTACTCGACGTCCGCGTTCGCGCCCAAGCACTACCCGAAGGCGATCATCGACTTCGCCAACACCCGCGGCGCCGGCAAGATCCTCTACGCCGGCTACTTCCCGATGGGTCTCTCGCTCGAACGGATCATGACGGACATGCCGAACGTGCCGTTCCGCGATGACGTCTGGCCGAAGTTCCTGCACGAGAACGCCCGCAAGGTCCTCAGGCTCGACGCCTGACCGCGCGGCTGCCGGCCGCGCCGCACGTGGGGCCTGGTGGCCGCCATGGTCGGTGCCACGCCCGTGCCCGCGCCGCCGGACCTGATACCCACGCCAGGGCGCAGCGCGCCGGGCGGACCAGCTTGAGACTGCGAGGAGAGTCGTCGTGTCGATCGGCCTGACCGAGGACCATGAGGCGCTCGCCTCGTCCATACGGGGCTTCGTCGCCCGCCACGCCCCGTCCACCGCGATCCGCGCCGATCTCGACGCCTACGCAGCCGGCGCCCCGTTCCCCGGCTGGGACGGGCTGGTCGAGCTCGGCCTGACGTCACTGCACCTGCCCGAGGAGCACGGCGGCGCCGGCGCCGGGTACCTGGAGCTCGCCGTCGCGCTGGAGGAGACCGCCCGCGGCCTGCTGCCCGGGCACCTGCTGCCGTCGGTCCTGACCAGCGGGCTGCTGGCGGCGAACGCGAGCGACGAGGTGCGCAAGCGGACGTTGCCCGCGCTGGCCGCCGGTACTCGGGCGGCCAGCGCGCTCACCGCCGACGGCCCCCGCGCCACCCCGAGATCCGACGGCGGCCATACCGTGTCCGGCGCGACGGTCCCGGTACTGGGCGCGGCCGGCGCCGAGCTGCTCCTGCTAGGGGCGCGCGTTACCGAGGACGGCGCGGGCGCCGCGGGCGCCGCCCGCGGCACCGCCGCCGGCAGCGAGGTGTGGTTCGTCGTCGACGCCGCCACGCCCGGCGTCCGCGTCGAGGCCGCCGACGCGGTGGACCTGACCCGCGGGGTCGCGCGGGTGCACCTCGACGCCGTCGGCGTCGGCGCCGAGCAGGTCGTCGCCCTCAGCACGGAACGGGTACGCACCCTGGCCGCCGTGCTGTTCGCCGCCGAGGCCGTCGGCATCGCCCGGTGGCTGCTGACCACCGGCGTCGAGTACGTCAAGGTACGCGAGCAGTTCGGCCGTCCGGTCGGCTCGTTCCAGGCCGTCAAGCACCGCGCCGCCCGGATGCTGGTGAGAACCGAGACGATGACCGCCGCCGCCTGGGACGCGGCCCGCGCCGTCGAGCAGGGCGACGAGCAGCTCGCGCTCGCCGCGGCCGAGGCGGCGATCCTGTGCCTCGCGGGCGCGACCGAGCTCGGGCTGGAGACCGTCACGCTGCTCGGCGGCATCGGCTACACGTGGGAGCACGACACCCACCTGTACTGGCGGCGCGCCATGACGCTGGAGAGCCTGCTCGGCCCGGTCGCCGCGTTCGAGCACCGCCTCGGCGAACTGGTCGCCTCCTCCGGCTCTGCCTCCCTTGAGGCCTCCGAAGACGCGACGGAGGAGCATTCTCGCGCCTCCTCCGGCCTGACCCGCGACTTCGACCTCGAGCTCCCTGAGGAGGACCCGGCGTTCCGCGCGCGGATCGCCGGGATCCTCAACGAGGTGGCGGCGCTGCCCGACGGCGAACGCCAGAGCCGGCTGGCCGACGAAGGGCTGGTGCTGCCGCACTACCCACGCCCCTACGGCCTCGCGGCCAGCCCCGTCGAGCAGATCGTCATCCAGCAGGAGTACGAGCGGTCCGGCGTGGCCCAGCCGAAGACCGTCATCGGTGAATGGGCGATGCCGACGGTCCTCGCGCACGGCACGGAGGAGCAGAAGCGGACGCTCATCCCCGCCACTCTGCGCGGCGAGATCACCTGGTGCCAGCTGTTCAGCGAGCCGGGCGCCGGCTCCGACCTCGCGGCACTGTCGACCCGGGCGGAGAAGGTCGAGGGTGGCTGGCGGATCAACGGCCAGAAGGTCTGGAACTCCATGGCCGACCGGGCCCACTACGGAGTCCTGCTCGCCCGGACCAACCAGGACGCACCCAAGCACAGGGGCATCTCGTACTTCCTGCTCGACATGCGGACGCCCGGCATCGAGGTACGCCCGCTGCGCGAGGCCAACGGTCACTACCTGTTCAACGAGGTGTTCTTGGGCGACGTCCTCGTGCCCGACGACCGGCTGGTGGGCGAGGTCGACAAGGGCTGGGCGCTGGCGCGCACCACGCTCGGCAACGAGCGGGTCGCCATGGGCGGGATGCGCGAGCTGCGGCTGGACATGCCCGCGATGGCCGCCTCGGGCGAGCTCGCCGCGCGGGCCGACGACGTCCGCCGGGATATCGGCGCGCTGTACGCCCATGCGTACGCGCTGTCCGCGATGAGCCTGCGCGGGACGTTGCGCACACTGTCCGGGCTGCGTCCCGGCGCCGAGGCGAGCGTCGCGAAGGTCGCGGCAAGTTTCCTGAACACCGACGTCGCGACGCGCACGATCCGGTGGTTCGGCCCGGCCGCGGCCAGCGCCGACGGCCCGGGCGCCGCGGCGGTGCACCAGTACCTGAGCGTTCCGCCGCACCTGATCGGCGGCGGGACCATCGAGATCCAGCTCAACGTCATCGCCGAGCGCGTCCTCGGTCTCCCCCGCGGCTGACCGCGACAGCCGGCCGGCGACGTCCCACGGCGCCGCCGGACGGCGTCATTCACCGCCGGGCCGGCGTCACCGGCCATTCCGATAGAACGATGTTTCAGCCACAACCCTGGTCTTGCCCGCATCGGGCACGACTGGGTGCATAGGACAAGATCAAAAATGGTATACGAAATGGAACCCGCTTCCAGGTAGCCTGGGAAGGTGGCAAAAGAGGAGACGCTGCCGCAACCGGTCAGCACGATGACGCCGGCTCAGCTGGCCCGCCGGCGCCGGCTCACGGACGCGGTCATCGAGATGATCGACCAGGTGCCGCCGGACCAGTTGCAGATGCGGGACGTCGCCGAGCGCTCCGGGGTCGCGCTCGGCACGGCCTACCGCTACTTCTCCTCGAAGGACCACCTTCTCGCCGCTGCCTGGGCCGACTGGCAGCGCCGGCTCACCGACCGGGTACGCACCGAGGTCTCCCGCGACCAGTCCCGTGGCGGCGGCAACAGTGGCATCCCGCCGGCCGGCGTCTGCACCCGCGTCACCGCGTTCCTGCACCGCGAGCTGCGGGCCTTTCAGCGGCACCCGAACTTCGCGCGCCTTGTCACCCATGTGGAAGGCTCCAGCGACCCGTTCGCGAGCGAGGAACTCGCCGGCGTCGGCGACAACAACCGCGCCGTCCTCACGGCGCTCATGGAGGACGTGCCACCCGACGTCGCCCGACCCGCCATGATCGCCCTCAACGCCACTCTCGCCTCCGGCCTCGGCGCCTGGACCGCCGGCCGCCTCACCTTCCCCGACCTCGTCCGCCAGCTGGAGGACGTCACCAGGCTGGTCCTCGGCCCCTACGAAAACCCCCGGCCAGCCTGATCCCTCCCGCCCCGGCGGCCGTCCGGTCACGACGCGGGTGGCAGGAACCAGGCAGCCGGCCTCCCCGCCGCCGGGTCAGCTGGCGGGGAGATAGGCGTTGGTGACGACGTCGGCGGCCTTCACGGGCTTGTCGATGAGGTGTTCGGCGGACATCCAGTCGGCGAACGACTGCCAGGCCGCGGTGTCCTGGCGGCCGAAGCCGGCGGCGTTTCGCAGTAGCGGCACGGTCGCGTCGACCATCTTCGGCAGGATCGCCGGGTCGTAGCCGTCGGCCACCGTGGCGATCGTCTTCGCGGCGGCGGCCGGGTCGGCCAGCACGGCGGCGTTGCCACGTGACAGCGCGCCGAGGAAGTCGCGCACCAGTCGCTGATAGGCGGGGTCACTCTTCAGCCGGCTGGCCTGGGCGATGACGACGAGCTCGGCATAGTCCGGCACGCCGGCCTCGGTCACCGGGATGACCGTCGGGTCCAGGCCCTCGGCCGCCAGCTGGACGGCCTCGACGTTGCGGAACCCGCCGAGGGTCGCGTCGACGTTGCCGGTCACCATCGCGGCGAGCAGGTCCTGGCCGACGTCGACCTTCGTCACGGAGCCGCCGTCGACATGGTTGCTGGCGAGAATCGTCGTCAGGAACGCGTCCTGGGTGGCCAGGCCCGCGGTGGCGACCTTCGCGCCGGCGAGGTCCGCGATGGCGCGCACCCGGGACTTGCCCGTGGCCATGACCGAGGTCAGGGCGGTGGGCACCAGGGCGCCGACGGCGACCACGTCCAGGCCCTGTGAGCCGGCGATGACGGTCTCCGGCTCGTAGGAGATACCCAGATCGATCTTGCCGGTGCTGACCAGCTTCGTGGGGTCCGACGGGTCGGACGGCGGCTGGAGGGTGACGTCGAGGCCGGCCGCCTGGAAGTAGCCGGCGTCGCGGGCCGTGTAGAGCGCGACGTGGTCCGGGTTGGGATCCCAGTCCAGCAGGACGGTCGTCTTCCGGGACTTCTCGCCGCCGGGTGCGCCGCTCGTGCCCTGGTCGCCACCACCGCACGCGGACAGGACGAGTACTCCCGCCATCAGCGCGGAGCCGATGCCGATGCCGAATGTCGATCGGTCAGCTCTCATCTGTTGGTGCTCTTCCCTTCGTGAGCCCAGCCGACCAGCACCGTCTCCAAGGCGGTGACCAGAACGAACAAGGCGACGGACATGGCGGACAGCAGGAGGATCGCGGCGAAGACCAGCGCGCTCTGCAACTGTGGGACGGCCTGGCGCATCACGTGCCCGAGACCGTCGGACGAGCCCGAGTACTCGCCGAACACCGCGGCCGTCGACGCATACGCGGCGGACAGCCGCAGCCCGGTGAACAGCGACGGAAGCGCCGTCGGGAGCTCGACCCGCCAGAAGATCGACCAGCGGGTGCCGTAGAGGGTGCGCATCATCCGCCTGAGGTCGTCATCGACGGCCGACAGGCCGTCAAGGGTGGCCACGACGATCGGGAAGAAGCAGAGCAGCGCGACCAGGATGAGCTTCGGCGTCAGCGAATAGCCGAAGATGATCGCCAGAACCGGCGCGATCACGACAACGGGCACGGTCTGCGAGCCGATCAGCCAGGGGTAGAGCGCCGACCGGGCTGTCCGCGAGAAATGCAGCGCACAGGCGATCAGCAGCCCGGCGCCGACCGCGATGGCGAACCCCGTGACCACCTCCGTCAGCGTCACCCAGGTGGCGCTCGCCAGCGTCGAGTCCCAGCGGTCCACCAGCGCATGGGCCACGGCGCTCGGCGCCGGCAGGATGTAGTCCTCAACGCCCAGGACGGCCGTCGCCAGCTCCCACGCGACGGCGATCGCGACGAGCACCACCGCGGGCGGGCCCCAGCGACGAAGGCCCCAGGCGCCGCGCCGGCGGGCCGGACGAGGTGTCACAGGTGCCCCGGCTCGACCGACGCCGATGACCCCTGTTCCAGCGCGGCGAGGACCTCGTCGCGCAGCCCGACGAACTCGGCGGTGGCGAGCAGCTCACGGCGGGAGCCAACCGCGGGGAGGTCTACGGCGACGCGGGCCGCCACCCGGCCGGGACGGGCCGCCAGGACGACGACCTCATGGCCGAGCAGCAGCGCCTCCTCCACGTCGTGGGTCACCAGCACGACCGTGCGCGGCTCGGCCTCCAGGGTGGCGCGCAGCCACTCCTGCGCCTCCGCCCGGGTGATCGCGTCCAGCGCGCCGAACGGCTCGTCGAGCAGCAGGACCTCCTTGCCCGCGACAAACGTGCGCAGAAACGCCACGCGTTGGCGCATGCCGCCGGAAAGCTGCCGGGGGAGGAAGTCCTCGGCCCCTGCCAGGCCGAAGCGGGCGAACAGCGGCCGAACCGCCGCCCGCGCCGCACGGCGCGACATTCCCCGGTTCTCCAGCGACACGGCCGCGTTGGCGAGCGCCGAGCGCCAGGGCAGCAGCAGGTCCCGCTGCGGCATCAGGGCGCACCGGGCCAGCCGGGCCGCGGGACCGATGGCGCCGAGCACGTCGATCACGCCCTCGTCCGGCTCGTCCAGCCCGCTGATCAGCCCGAGCAGCGTGGACTTTCCGCAGCCGCTCGGCCCAACGACCGCGAGCCGCCGCCCGGGCGGAACGGCCAGGTCCACCCGCTCGACCGCGGCGACGTCGCCGTAGCGGCGAGTAACCCCGACCAGCCGGATTCCCTGGTCCTCGCCCGGGCCGGCGCCGTCTGCGGCCGGGTCGGCGCGTGCGCGAACACGGTCCGATCTGGACCTTGGCGCGGGCGAAACCGGAGTATCGCGCCTGCGCCCTGCCATGGTGGCCCGATACAACCCACCAGCGGCATTCTGGGTCAAGCCATGCCGGTGAACGTCACGTTGCGGCCACTCCGCCTCGCCGCATGAGGGGCCTGCCCACGACGAGGACGGTGGCTTCGTGTTCCTCGGAACGTTCGACGCATGCCGTCAGGCCATACCGGCCGGCGACGTCCGCCACGACGGGTGCCTGGTCGACGCTGGTCTCGACGAGCAGGTGGCCGCCCGGCGCGAGCCAGGCACCCGCGCCGGCGAGCACCCGCCGCAGGACATCGAGTCCGTCCGGGCCGCCATCCAGCGCGACGAGCGGCTCGTGCACCCGTGCCTCCGGCGGCATCAGCCCGATCTCGTCGGTAGGCACATAGGGCGCGTTGGCGATCAGGACGTCGACGCGTCCGCGCAGTTCGGCGGGCAACGCGTCGTACAGATCGCCTTCATGGACCTGGCCGCCGACGGGTACGACGTTGCGCCGGGCGCAGCGCACCGCCGCCCCGTCGATGTCGGCGGCGTGCAGCTCGACCTGGCGAGCGGGCGGCGGTGTGGCCGCGCTCTCTGGATCGAGCGGCACCGGACGCGGCGGCGGCACCGGATGCGGCAGCGGCACCGGATGCGGCAGCGAGGCGTCCTCGCGTTCGATCCCGGCGCTGGCCACGCCGAGGCCAGCCGCGACGACGGCGCCGAGGGCGCCCGAGCCGCAGCACAGGTCCACGACCACCGCGCGAGCGGCGCGCGCGGCGCGGCCGGTGACAGCCTGCCTGGCGAGGCCGGTCGCCAGCTCGACGAGGAACTCGGTGCGGCGGCGAGGGACGAAGACGCCGTCCTCGACGACGATCCGGTGGCCGCCGAACTCGGCCCACCCGAGAACGTGCTCGAGCGGGATGCCGGCGGACCGCCGGGCGACCATGTCGGCGAGACCGGCCGGGCCGTCGGCGGACGCGACGAGCAGCGCCGCCTCATCCTCCGCGAAGACACAACCGGCGGCCCGCAGCGTCGCGACGATGCCGGACGCCGCGCCGGCCTCGTCGAAGGACGTGTGGTTGCCGAGGGATGACCCGTCACTCGACGGGCTCAGCCCGCGGGAGGGAGAAAGCGACATCAGAAGCCTTTCGGAGCACCGAAGGGCGCTCGCGCGGCCACCGTTACCTACGAACGGCGTGGCCGTGAGGCGAACGCACCAAGCCTTTTCTGGCGTTGACGGGTCTCACCTCCTCCGGCTGTCGCTGCTGGTCCACAACACTATCCCGGACCGCGGCCGCCCGACTGATTGGCGTCAGGCCGGCTCATGCCCGGAGCGGCCGCCTTTCGGCGCCCGAGTTTCCTTCGGCTCGTCGACGCGAGCCGCGAGCCTGTCCGCGTACCTCTCAAGGCGTATGCCTACGCCTTCAGCCGTATGGCGCGGCGGGCAAAGATCGGCCGCACGGGCGTCGGCGGCGAGCCCAAAGATCCCTAACGTTCTGAGGTGTCCAGCCGGCAGCCGACCATCCGGAACGCGACCGGCGCGGAAAACGACGACAGACGTGAGGTAGACGATGATCGAGGCGCGCGGGCTCACCAAGCGCTACGGCGGGAAGGTCGCCGTCGACAACCTTTCTTTCACGGTCAGGCCCGGTGTCGTCACCGGGTTCCTCGGGCCGAACGGCGCCGGCAAGTCGACGACGATGCGGATGATTCTCGGCCTGGACCGGCCGACCCGCGGCACGGTGCTCGTCGACGGCCGCCGCTACCGCGACCTGGCGTCGCCGGCGCGTCACGTCGGCGCGCTCCTGGAATCCAGGGCGATCCACACGGGACGCTCGGCCCAGGACCACCTGCTCGCCCTCGCGCACACACACGGCATCCCGCGCCGCCGCGTCGACGAGGTCATCGATCTGGTCGGGCTACGGGACGTGGCTCGCAAGCGGGCCGGCGGCTTCTCGCTCGGCATGGGCCAGCGGCTGGGGATCGCCTCCGCGATGCTGGGCGACCCCGGGACGCTCGTCCTCGACGAGCCGGTCAACGGGCTCGACCCGGAGGGTGTCCGCTGGATCCGCGACCTGCTGCGCGGGCTTGCCGCCGAGGGCCGCACCATCCTGCTCTCCTCGCACCTGATGAGCGAGATGGCGATGACCGCGACCAACCTGATCGTGGTCGGCCGCGGCCGACTCATCCAGGAGACGTCGGTCGAGGAGTTCGTCCGCGGCGCCTCCGGCAACCGGGTGCACGTCCGGTCCCCGCAGGCCGGCGAGCTCGCCGAGCTGGCCGCCCGCGAGGGCGCGACGGTCACCTACTCGGCCGCCCTCGCCGGCGCGAGCTCCGCCGCGGCCGCCAGCACTTTCGAGGGCGCACCCGGCTCGGAGGCGGACGCCATCGAGGTGGCGGGCCTGCCGTCGGAACGGATCGGCGAGCTGGCCCGTGCGTACGGGATCGCGCTGTACGAGCTCACGCCACGCCTGGCCTCCCTGGAGGAGGCGTTCATGGACATCACCCGCGACGCGGTCGAGTTCAACACCGCGGCGCCCGCGACCAGCGAGGGAACCCGATGAACGAGACGCACGACCGCCAGTCCCGTGACCGCGCCCCCGCCGCGTCCGCCCTGCCGACCCCGGCCGCGGCGGCATCCAGCCGACAGCCGGGAACGGCCACGCTGGAGCGCGGGGCGTCGGCCCGGTCCAGACGAGGGTCCGCCGCGGCGAGGGCGGGCGACGCCCCGAGCGGCGCCATCGCGGGTGACGTGACGCAGGCGCGGGTGATGCGGTCCGAATGGACGAAGCTCCGGTCGCTCCGCTCCACCCAGTGGACGATGGGGCTGGCTGTCCTGCTGCTCATCGGGCTCGCCCTCCCGCTATGCGTCTCCGCGTCGGAGAACTGGACCGTCGCGGACGTCCAGGCTGGCAGCCAGGACCCGGTGTACCAGTCCCTTGCCGGCCTCCTGCTGGCCCAGGTGGCGGTCGGCGTCCTCGGGGTGCTGACCATGACCGGCGAGTACGCGACCGGCATGATCCGCGCGACGCTCGGCCTGGTGCCGCGGCGGCTGCCGGTGCTGTGGGCGAAGGCCGCCGTCCTCGCCGGTGTCACGTTCGTGGCGATGCTCGTCGCGTCGCTGGTGTCCTTCCTCATCGGCCAGGCCATCCTCGGATCGCACGACGTCGGCGTCTCCCTCAGCAGCGACGGCGCGGCGCGCGCGATCCTGGGCGCCGCGTTCTACCTGACCGCCATCGCGCTGCTCGGGCTCACCCTCGGCGCGCTGATCCGCCACACGGCCGGCGCGGTGACGGCGCTGCTCGGCGCGGTGCTCGGTCTCCCGCTCATCTTCTCGATGTTCGGCGAGCGGTTGGAGTCGGCGCAGCGGTACCTGCCCGCGCTCCTCGGCAACGCGATCTCGTCGACGAGCCCCGCCCGCCTCACCGACCTGGTCTCCCCGGGCAGGGCGTTCGTGATGCTGTGCCTCTACATCGCCGTCCTGGGCGCGGCCTCGGCCTACGTCCTCACCCGGCGCGACGTCTGATCCGCCCGCTTCTCCACGGCGCCCTCGGGGCGTGCGAGGCGACGCCCGCCAGGTCGTCATCGCACGCCCCGGGGGCTTCGTGGGGTCCTGTCTCGGCATCCCCCAATCGGCCCGGAGGGGGCACTATGAGGCTCATGGCGACGTCGAGCCGCGGGACGAGCCGGCCCAGCCCGCCGAATGTGCCCGACGTGCCCGGCGTTGTGTTCGGCCGGATGCGGTACGGCCGGATCGGCCGCACCCTGCGCGCCCATCCCGTTCTCGTCGACACCGCTCTCGCGCTGACGGTCTGCCTCTTTGCGCTGGTACCGCTCACGCTGTCAAGCGGCCCGTCGGCCAGAATGGTGTTGCTCACCTGCGCGGCGGCGGCACCGCTCTGCCTGCGGCGTCGGTACCCGGTCAGTGCGCTCATCGTCTGCGCGGCGGCGTCCTATGCACAGATCCTGCTGTGGGTGCCGTCCTTCGGCACGTTCTCGTCGATGCTGATCGCGTTCTACACCGTGGCGAAATGGTCCCAGCGGCGCGCGATGGCCGGGGCCGCGCTGATCATCACGGTCTGGATCGTCTGGTTCAGTCTCCGGCTTCCCCACGTCCGTGACGTCGACCGGATCGGCGTCATGCTGCTCTTCCTGCCGGCCGCCATCGCGGCGGGAGTTCTCGGCGTCAACGCCAACACCCGGCGCGCGTACGTCGCCTCCATCGCCGACCGCGCCGAACGGGCCGAACGCGAGCGTGACCAGCAGGCCCTGCTCGCGGCGGCGGGCGAACGTGCCCGCATCGCGCGGGAGATGCATGACATCGTCGCGCACAACCTGTCCGTCATGATCGCGCTTGCGGACGGCGCGAGCTACACCCTGCGCGACCTGGTCGCGTCCCACGCGGCCGGCTCGGACCCGACGGCGTCGGGATCCGACTCTCCGACCTCCGCATCGGGCGGTCCGGCGATGCCGGGTCCGCGCGCGTCGGAGCTCGCCGGCGGCGACCGGACCGACGCGGGTCCGACGGCGGGCACCGGCACTGGCACATCCATGGCGGACCCCGCCAGGGTGGATCGAGCGTCTAACGATGATCGGGCGCTGCGGGCGGCGCGGGCGGTCGAGTCCGTGTCGTCGACTGGGCGGGAGGCGCTCGCACAGATGCGCAGTCTTCTCGGCGTTCTGCGGGACAACAGCGGACTCGCCAAACTACCGCCCGTCCACACGAGCGCGCCGGGCCATGGCGTCGCTCCCGTCGGCGCCGCCCGCCCCGCCGCGGTGTACGAGCCGTTCGACGTCGGCGACGTCGGCGACGTCGGCAACGGGTGGGCTGGCGGCGACGCCGCGGTCTCCGGCCGGCTCCCCGACGAGTCGGCGACGGCCCCGCAACCGCGTATCGCCGACCTCGACCGGCTCGTCAACCAGGTTCGCCACGCCGGGCGCACGGTCGGGTTTCTCATCGCCGGCGAGCGGCACGACCTGCCCGCGGATGCGGAACTCACGGTCTTCCGGATCGTCCAGGAAGCGCTGACCAACGTCCTCAAGCACGCGGCGCCGCGGTCTCGCGCGCTCGTGCGGCTAAGTTTCGACCCCGGCGGGGTCGACATAGAGATCACCGACAGCGTTCCCGACCTGGCCGCCGGCACCGCGGACCCGGCGCGAGACCGCCGCTCTCCGGGCCCATCGGACGTGCCGGAACCGGCGAACCCCTATGGCCGCGGCATCCAGGGCATGCGGGAACGTGCCGCGCTGCACGACGGCCACCTGGTCGCCGGGCCGATCGCCGGGAAAGGCGACGGATGGCGCGTCGCCGCTCGGATCAACGCCCCGGCGGCGCACCAACCGGCGAGCGCCGCGCCTTGGGCCGCGAGCAACGAATCCACTCTCGGCGCGGCCCGCGTCGCGTCGGAGCCCTCCGCGCCCTGAACACCACTTCGCCCACCCAGAATCTCTCGAATGCAAGGATGGCGATGATGCCCGCTACCCGCCAGGTCCCCGGCGCCCAGCCGAAGCCCGCGCGACCATGGCGAAGCCCCGCGTGGGCGGAGGCCCCCCGGCAGAAGCAGCCGAAGCCCGCGCGACCATGGCGAAGCCTCGCGTGGGCGGAGGCCCCCCGGCAGAAGCAGCCGCGATGACGATCCGAGTCCTGCTGGCCGACGACCAGCCGCTGCTGCGGATGGGTTTCCGGATGGTGCTCGATTCGCAGCCGGACATCACCGTGGTCGGCGAGGCTGGCGACGGCGCCGCGGCCGCGCAGCTCGCCGCGCAGTTGGCGCCCGACGTCGTATTGATGGACGTGCGGATGCCCCGCGTCGACGGCATCGAGGCGACCAAGCGCATCGTGGCCACCGACGGTGCGTCGCGCGTGCTCATTCTGACGACGTTCGACCTGGACCAGTACGTGCTGGCGGGCCTACGGGCGGGGGCGAGCGGTTTCCTGCTCAAGGACGTGCCGCCGGGGGACCTGCTCGCCGCGATCCGCACGGTCGCCGCCGGCGATGCCGTCGTCGCGCCGAACGTCACCCGACGGCTGCTCGACGCGTTCGCGCACCGCCTGCCGGAACCGGAGGCCGACGGCGGCGGAAACACCGGCGCAGGCGGAAACCGGTCGGCATCCGGCGCCCGCGCCGCTGGCGCCGACCGGGTAGCCCGCCTCACCGACCGGGAGCGCGACGTTCTCGGCGAGGTCGCCGCCGGCCTGTCGAACGCGGAAATCGCCGCTCGCCTCGTGCTCTCCGAGGCGACAGTCAAGACCCACGTCGGCCGCATTCTCGCCAAGCTGGAACTGCGCGACCGCGTCCAGGCCGTCGTCTTCGCCTACGAGACCGGCCTCGTCCGCCCTTCGGCCAACCCGCCCCGCCACCCGGACTGACCGCCGCCGACGGTCGACTGCCCGGCACACGACCTGCACACGACCTGCACACGACCTGCATCGGGAGCTTGCGCCGGGCGGGGCGCGGCCGCTGACCTGGCAGGGACGGGAGGCCTCGTAGTCGTCCATGCCCGCCGGGTCCCGACGCCGCGCCGACCCGGCCTACGCGGCGAGGCGGGACTTGACCAGGGCGGCGACCTTGCCGCCGTCGGCGCGGCCGGCGACCACGGCCTGGACGGCCTTCATCGCGGGGCCAATCGCCTTCGGCCCCGCGAAACCGCCCTCGGCCAGCGCCTTCTCGACGATCGCGGCGAGCTCGTCGTCGCCGAGAGGCTTGGGCAGGTAGTCGGCGAGCACGTCGCCCTCCGAGCCCTCCCTGGCGGCCTGCTCGGCGCGGCCGGCCGCGGCGTAGGCATCGGACGCCTCGCGGCGCTTGCGCACCTCCCGGGTCAGGACCTTCTCGACCTCGGCCTCGGAGAGCTCGTGCGCCGCCTTGCCCGAGACCTCCGCCTCCTTGACCGCCGAGAGCGCAAGCCGCAGCGTGGACGTCCGCAGCTCGTCCCGGGCCTTCATCGCCGTGGTCAGGTCGGCGCGCAGTCGCTCTTTCAGAGTGCTCATGGTCATCGCAGCCTAGGTCTTGTCAAGTGGTTCGGTCATCTGCATTCTCGCCGCGGCCGGCCAGAAGGTGGGCGCGGCGGGGCCTTGTCCCCATGCCAGATGTCGCCTTGGCTCTCCTGTCGGTCGCGAGGGGTCAGACTGGACCAATGCGAGGGGACATGCCAGGAGGGCGAGCCTTGGCGCTCCGGGCCGTGGCCGCGCTTGGAACGGCTGGCGCTGCCACGGTCGGGTACGGGCTGTACGAGCGCGGCTCCTACACGTTGACCCGGCGGGAGGTACCGGTGCTCGCGCCGGACTCCACGCCGCTGCGAATCCTGCACCTGTCCGACCTGCACGTACTACCGCGCCAGACCGGCAAACTGCACTGGCTCGGCGAACTGGCCCGCGTAGTGCCCGACCTGGTCGCGCTGACCGGCGACGTGCTCTCCCATGCCGACGCGTCCGGACCGCTGCGCCAGGCCCTCGCACCGCTGTACGGGTTCCCGGGCGTCTTCGTCCCCGGCAACAACGACTACCACGTCCCGCGCCCGCGCAGCCCACACCACTACATCCTCGGCCCCGACGAGGCTGCGCCCAAAGGACCTGCTCTGGACTGGCCTGGGTTCGCGAAGGACCTCACCCTGGACTCAGGCTGGCGCGACATGACACATGTTCACGAGGTCCTCGCGGTCGGCGGCCTGCGGCTGGACGTACGCGGCGTCGACGACGCCCGGCTGCGCCGCGACCGGGCCGACCTCGTCTCCGCACCACCCGAGAACGGCGTCGACCTGGCTCTCGGCCTCTCGCACACCCCCGAGCCCCGAGTACTCGACGCGTTCACCGCCGACGGTGTCCAACTGACGCTGTCGGGCCACACCCACGGCGGCCAGATCCGCCTGCCGTTCGTCGGCGCCCTGGTCACCAACTGCGGCCTGGACCGCGGACGCGCCCGCGGCCTGTCCCGCTGGCACGTCGCACCCGAAACCGGCACCGTCCGCTCCTCCTGGCTGCACGTCTCGGCCGGTCTCGGCACCTCCCCGTTCGCACCGATCCGCCTCGGCTGCCGCCCGGAAGCGACCCTGCTCACTCTGGTCCCCGCCAGCTAGCGCGTCACCGATCCACCGGTGGCGACCCCACAGATCACGTCGGACGGATTCTCCGCGACCGGATCGCCGCAGCCCCGCGCCTGTCGGGTATGCTGACCATCGTTGAGCGCCGGGGTGTGGCGCAGCTTGGTAGCGCGCTTCGTTCGGGACGAAGAGGCCGTGGGTTCGAATCCCGCCACCCCGACCGTGGCGGGTCCTCCTGGTCGCTGACCGTTGGTCAGCTTCCCGGGGGGCCCGCAATGTCTGCCCAGGGGGATGACCCCCTGGAACCCCCACAGTCAGGGGGCTCCGCCCCCGACACCCCCCGCTCGCGCTGCGCGCATCGTTTTCGGGCTTCCGTTCTGGGTGCTGGCCGGGCTCGCGCTGCGCGCATCGTTTTCGGGCTTCCCGTTCTGGGCGCTGACCGGTGGGCAGCTTTCCAGAGAGACAACTGCCCGGGCTCGCGCTGCGCGCATCGTTTGCGGACGTGGTGTGGGGTCCGCGGGGGACCTGGAGCACGTGTGGGTGCGGGGGCGGGTTGCTAGCGGTTGAACGGGCCACCGAAGGGGCCGTTGCGGCCGTCGCCGTTGCCGTTGCCGTCGCCGTTGCCTGGGTTTATGGGGGTGGACTGGGCGATGATGCCGCCCGAGGCGTAGAGCGTGACCGGCTGGTTGATGGGGACCTTTGATCCGCTGGGTGGGGACTGCGCGATTACTACGCCGTTCGGGTCGCCGGCGACCGCGGCGGCGAAGCCGGCCTGTTGCAGGATGTTGGCGGCGGCGGCGACGGACTGGCCCGTCACGTCCGGCACCAGCGCCATCGGGACCACCGGTTGGGTGTTGTCCGGGGGCGGTAGCTGTTCGACCGGCAGCTTCATGCCGTCGAGGGTCCGGGTCATCGTCCGCGCCCAGATCTTCGTCGGCAGGTCGCCGCCGTAGACGTGTGCGTAGCCGAGCACGTTGGTCAGGTGGTGCGTCGACGGGCCCCGCGGGTCGGCGACGGTGACCGCGGTGGCCAACTGGGGGACGAAGCCTACGAACGAGGCCGTGCTGAAGTCCTCGGCGGTCCCGGTCTTGCCGGCGGCCGGCCGGCCGATGCGGCCGTTGCCGGTCGCGGTGCCGCTGTTGATGACACCTTCGAGCACCGAGGTGACGGTGTCGGCGACCTGCGGACTGAGCACCTGGTCACAGTCATCGGGCTTGCTGTAGTCGAGCAGCCGGTCCGCGCCACCGACGCGCCGCGTGATCGAGATGATGAACCGCGGGTCGCAGCGCTTGCCGTGTGCCGCGATCGTCGCGTACGCCGTCGCGAGGTCGAGGGTGCTGATCTCGTTGGAGCCGATGACGAACGACAGGTCCGACGAGCCGACGCCCTCCTGGCCGTGGCAGGGCGAGTCGCTCTGCAGGTTCGACGTCTGTTCCCGCACCCGGCATGAGCTGACGCCCAGCCGGCGGGCCATCTCGGCGATCTTCAGGATGCCGACCTGCTGTGCCAGCTGGAAGTAGTACGTGTTGACCGAGTGCCAGGTCGCCGTGGTCAGCGAGTACAGACCGGCCTCGTTCGGGTCGGCGTTGGAGAAACAGGTGCTCCCCTCCGGGGGCTTGATGGGCGGGGGAGCCTGGTAGCAGGCCGGCGACATGAACGTCGTCGACAGCGGCATGCCCTTCTCCAGGGCCGCGGCCAGGGCGAACATCTTGAACGTCGAACCCGGCGAGAAGGACGTCTCGTTGGTCGGGTAGACCTGCCTCGTGTGGATGAAGTCGCCCGTCGTCGCGGGGGGCTGACCGTCGGTGGGGTCGCCGTAGTCACGGTTCTCCGTGAGTGCCAGCACGTTGCCGGTGCCGGGCTGCACGGTGACGACGCCCGCCGCGACCCGGTTGCCCGGGGGGACGACCTCGCGAGCGGACGAGTCCGCGGCCGCCTGGGCGGTCGGGTCAAGCGTGGTCCTGATGGTCAGGCCGCCCTCGAACAGCAGCTTGCTCGCGGCGTCCCTCGTTGGCGCGAACGTCCGGTCGTCGAGCAGCATCTGACGGACCTGGAAGCAGAAGAACGGCGCCTGCGAGTCGGCGCACGCGTCGGCGGAGTGCGGCGGCTGGTCGAGCGTCACCGGCGCCGCCTTCGCCATCATGAGGTCGCCGCCGTTGATGTGCTTGTGCTCGAGCATGGCGTCCAGGACCATGTTGCGCCGTTGCGCGGCGATCTGTGGGTGCAGCACCGGGTTGTATGCCGTCGGGTTCTTCACCAGACCGGCGAGCAGCGCCGCCTGCGGTAGCGACAGCTTCTCGGCGTCCACGTTGAAGTACCGTTTCGCGGCGGCCTGGACGCCATAGGCCCCATCGCCGAAGTAGGCGATGTTCAGGTAGCGCTCGAGAATCTCGTCCTTACTGAGGTGCTGCTCAAGGTAAAGCGCGTACCGGGCCTCGCGCAGCTTGCGGTCGACGGTCTGCGCGGTCGCGGCCTTGCGCTCCTCCGGGGTTGTCGCCCCCTGCAGCAGCACGTTCTTCACGTACTGCTGGGTGATCGTCGAGGCTCCCTGGGTGACCTCGCCGCTTTCCCTGTTGGCGAGATAGGCGCGGATCATCCCCCGGTAGTCGACGCCGGAATGCTCATAGAATCGCGCGTCCTCGATGTCGACGATGGCGTTTCGCATCACCTGCGGCACCCGGGACAGCGGAACGACCTCGCGGTACTGCTCGCCTACCAGGGTCGCGATTACGTTGCCGTGCGCGTCCAGGATCTTCGACGGCTCGACGAGCGGGGTGACGGTGAGGTTTTCCGGAAGGGAGAGGAAATCGTCGGCCCCGCTCTTCGCCGTGAGGCCGACAAGGCCGACCACCGGCACGGCGAGCAGCGCGACGACCACTCCCGCGGCGATGCTCGCGAACATTGCGCCAGCCAGCCGCCTCGCGATGACGGCCCAGCCCCGGCGCCCCCGGCGGGGGGCGCCCGCGGCGCTCACGCGCGTGCCCACATGGTGTCGGAACCTCCGTCCGCCCCCAGCCCGATCCCCCACGGATCCACACCGCTTGCCAAGTGACGCCCGACGGACGCATCGTTCCACCCATATGCGAACCACAGGGCGAGCGCGCTGTCTGGAGGCAGCGGGGTGAGGGTACCTCGTGAGCACCCCCAGCCTATGGCTGGCACGGGCGGGCGGGCGAGCACCATCGTCCGCCGGCTGACGGCGCTCGGCGGCCTGGGGCCGCCCGTTCGGCGCGCCCAACGGGCGCCGGGCGAGCCGGCGCCGGGCGGCGGAGACCACGCGGCCTGTCAGTGCCTGGAGATGGCGCACGTGTCCAGGCCGGTCGGGCGCGAGGAATCGCTGGTGGCCGCCGACGAGGCGGTACGGGGCCGGCGCGAGTCGCGCGCCGAGGAACCGAACTGGAGGTGGTCTGGTCGAGAAACGCACAAGACACGAACGAGGCGGCGCTGTCATCCGGATGACATGCGGATGTCATCAACAGCCCTACAGTCTGGGTGCGCATCAATGGCCCGGACTAGTCATACCGATAACCACCCGAGTGGGGTCTGTGCCGTGGCCACGTCACTCCGTACGGTTTCGCACGACGCCAACGACGCCACGTCACCCGCACGGGTCCCCTGACCACGGTCTCTCTCGAAAGGCAGGTGGCATGACCAGAAGCCCAACCCCGACCGTCACCACTGCTCGTCGTGGCGGCACTGCCAGTCTCGTCAGCAGCATCGCCGACGGTGACTGGACGGCCCTCGCGGCGTGCCGGGAAGTCGACCCGGACGAGTTGTTCGTCCAGGGTGCCGCGCAGAACCGGGTCAAGACCCGCTGCTTCGGCTGCCTGGTGCGTACTCAGTGCCTGGCGGACGCCCTGGACAATCACGTGGAGTTCGGTGTCTGGGGTGGCATGACCGAACGGGAGCGCCGCGCACTGCTTCGGCGCCGGCCGGATGTCCGCTCCTGGAGGAAGCTCCTCGCGGACGCCCAGGCGGACCACCGATCCAGTTCGGTCGGCTAGTCGCTCCCCGTTCCCGGCCCAGCCCTTCCCGACCGGAACCCGGCGCAGCGTCGCGCGCGGGATCCCGGTTGACGCCCGCCCGAGCACCTCGGTAACGACGGGCAGGACTCGCGTTGCCGCCCGCCGCGTCCGCGGCCTCCGGTGGCCCGCACCGTCCGGCCCTCCGCGCCCTCAGCACCGCTTGGCGCGCCGCGTGGCCGACGTGTCATGCACATTCGCGCGCTGACCCGGCCGACGCGGGCGCGACCACGGGCGCGAAACCCAGACGGCCAGGCACGGCGACGAATGCCGTGCTGGCCCCGCTCGCCGCGGGGCGCGCATGCCAGTGCCCTCGCGCATGGCACGGACCCAGCGCGTAGCACAGGCCTTTCAATCGGACAATCGCCCGTTCGAGTCATCCGGGCGGTAGGGTGTTCAGCTCACTCGGGCGAGACGTTCATCACCTGCCAGGGCATCCCCGATCTCCCGGAGACCGGCCAGGTCGTGAACGTCCTCGGCCAGCGCCTCGACCTCGATGAGCGGGGTGTCCGGATGGGCCGAGGTGAACCTCTCCCGCAGTCGCGCCTCCCGCTCGGCCAGCCGCAGCCGGTCCGCATGCACCCGCAGCACGGCCGCGGCCAGCGGGTGCTCCCCGTGCTCGGTGAGGTTCTCGGCCGCCGCGAGGCTGCGCTCCGCCGTGAGCGACCGGCCGTCGCTGTGATGCATCCGGTTGACCACCAGTCCGGCCAGCGGCATCCCGTCGGTCTCCAACCGGTCGACGAAATAGCTCGCCTCGCGCAGGGCGGCGACCTCCGGCGCCGCGACCACGACAAAGGACGTTCCCGGAGCGCCCAGCAGCCTGTACGTCTTGTCCGCTCGCTGGCGGAACCCGCCGAACATGGTCTCCAGCGCCGAGACGAACTGGCTGACGTCGGTCAGCAGCTGAGCGCCGATAACCTTGGTGAGAACCTTCGTGAACATTCCGAAGCCGACGCCGAGCACCTTTACGTACGCCCGGCCGCCGGCCTTCGCGGGCATGACCAGCAGCCGCAGCAGCCGGCCGTCCAGAAATGCCCCGAGCCGGCTCGGGGCATCCAGGAAGTCCAGCGCGGAGCGGGTCGGCGGAGTGTCGACGATGATCAGGTCCCAGTCATCGGCCGCATCCAGCTGCCCGAGCTTCTCCATCGCCATGTACTCCTGCGTCCCGGCGAAGGAGCTCGACAGCGACTGGTAGAAGGGGTTCTCGAGCAGTTGGCTCGCGCGTTCCGGGGTCGTGTGCGCCAGGACGATCTCGTCGAACGTCCGTTTCATGTCGAGCATCATCGCGTCGAGCCGCCCGCCGGCCGACAGGTCGACGCCCATCACCTCGCGCGGGGTGTTGTCCAGCTCGGTCAGGCCCATCGACTGCGCGAGCCGGCGCGCCGGGTCGATGGTCAGCACGACCACCGACCGCCCCTGCTCGGCGGCGCGCAGCGCGAGCGCGGCGGCGGTGGTCGTCTTGCCCACCCCGCCCGACCCGCAGCACACGATGATCCGCTCGCTCGCGAGCATGCCGTCCACGTCCAGGCGGGGCACCCCGCCCGGCTGTGGGCGGACGCGGGCCCGGATCGTGGGCACCTTGGCGGCCGCGGCGGTTCCGGAACGCGCGCCGTCCTTCGACAGGCCCGCCCCCTTGGGGGACTTCGGCCCCTGTGCCGGCTTCGGACCAGACTGGTTCCTCGCGCGCGGCGAGGCCGCCGAGCTGGGCGGCCGCTTCGAACCGGGCGAGGTCTTCCTGGCCCCCGCGGCCCTGGCCTCGCTGGCCGGCGCCTGCCCGCTCCCGTTCTCGTTCGTGTTGTCGTGCGCGCTACCGCCGGTCGCCGGCGTCATCCGACCATCCGCTGCGCCCGCAGCATCTCCGCGAATCGGTACAGCATTCCCATGTCCATCCCGTCCGCCGCCAGCGGCAGCTCGTACACGGGCCGGTCGAGCGCCGCCACCTCGACCCGTTGCGCCGCCTCCAGCGCCACCCGTTCCGCGTGCTGCGCGGCCTCCCTGGCGAGCTCGGCGACCAGTTCCGCGGTCGGCTCGAGGCCGGCCTCCTTGATCCCGGCCGCCAGTTCCTCCCCGTCGAGGGTGCCGGCGCGGGCCGCGCGCAGCTCCTTGGCGCCGAGCAGCGGCGGGCGCACCATGTTCACCACCACGCCGCCCACCGGCAGGTCCGCGGCGCGCAGCTCGGCGACGGCGTCAACCGTCTCCTGGACCGGCATCTCCTCCAGCAGCGTCACCAGGTGCACGGCGGTCTGCCCGGAGTGCAGCACGGCGAGCACCCCGTCGGCCTGCGCGCGGATCGGCCCCATCTTCGCCAGGCCCACCACCTCGCGCGCGACGTTGAGGAACCGGGTGATCCGGCCGGTCGGCGGCGCGTCCAGGACGACCGCGTCATAGGCGAGCCCGCTCGGCCGGGTGCCGTCCGGCCGGTTCACCGCTTCTTTGATCTTGCCGGTGAGCAGGACGTCGCGCACGCCCGGCGCGATCGTGGTGGCGAAGTCGATCGCGCCCATCTTGCCCAGCACCTTCCCGGCGCTGCGCAGGTTGTAGAACATCTCCAGGTACTCCAGCAGCGCCTCCTCGGCGTCGACGGCGAGCGCGTACACCTCGCCGCCGCCCGGGGCGCTGGCCACCTTCCGCTCCCGATAGGGCAGGGGCGGGGTGTCGAAGACCTGCGCGATCTGCTGGCGGCCCTCGACCTCCGTGAGCAGCACCCGCTGCCCGCCCGTCGCCAGCGCCAGCGCCAGCGCGCTCGCGACAGTCGTCTTCCCGGTGCCACCCTTGCCGGTGACCACATGTAGCCGGCGCCGCCACGGGCCGGCGGGCTTCTCGCCTTTTCGGTCGCGTTCCGAGGCCGTCACGGCCACGACCGTACCCGCGCCAGCCCCGCTGTTCGCCTCGGCGCCACCGCCTCCTCGGACAATCCTGATCACACCTCGGCCGGTATGGGCTGCCAGTCCTGACATCCAGCCACGATCGACCGGCGACAAACACACTGGTCAGCGGGGAGCTCACGACGCCGGCGGCGCCCGGTGCGGATCGACGCAACGGATCGACACGGCGGATCGACACGGCGGGCCGTCGCCTAGGCGACCTCCCGTGGATCGCGAAGTGCCGGACTTCACCGATCCGCGCGCGCCTGCCGGATCGGTCCGTTCGCGATCCGCGAGGACCCCGGCGACGGTGGCCGGCGGGGGCCGGCTACTAGAGTTCGTGGCCATGCAGAAGTGGGAGTACGTGACCGTCCCGGTGCTGATCCACTCCACGAAGATGATCCTGGACAACTGGGGCGAGGACGGCTGGGAGCTGGTGCAGGTCGTGTCGGGGCCGAACCCGGAGAGCCTGGTCGCCTACTTCAAGCGGCCGAAGGGCGAGGCCGCCCCGTGACCGGGGGGCCGGCCTCGGACGACGTGGTGACCACGCCGACTGGCCGGTTGCGCGCGCTGGGCTTGGAGCTTCCGCCAGTGCCGGCCCCGCAGGCGAGCTATGTGCCGGCGGTGCGTGACGGGGACTGGGTGTGGACGGCGGGGCAGCTGCCGCTGGTGGCCGGGAAGCTGACCGAGACAGGGCTCGTCGGCGCCGAGGTCAGCCCCGAGCGGGCCGCGGGGCTTGCCAGGATCTGCGCGCTGAACGCGCTGGCCGCGGCCGCCGAGGCGGCCGGTGGGCTGGACCGGATCCGCCGGATCGTCAAGGTCGTCGGGTTCGTCGCGAGCGCGCCGGGCTTCACCGGCCAGCCGGCGGTGATCAACGGTGCCTCCGACCTGATCGGCCAGGTGTTCGGTGCGGCCGGACGCCACGCCCGGTCCGCCGTCGGCGTGGCCGCGCTCCCGCTCGGCTCCCCCGTCGAGCTGGAGCTGGTGGCCGTCGTCGAGTCCGACGAGGGGTAGACGAGCCAGATCGTCAGCCTCCACGGCTCAGGCCGTGATGGCTCGACTCGCCCGCCGGCCTGCCCCATCCACTACGTGTTCCCGGCCTGGTACCCAGCTGTGACCGTTGGGCCCGCCCAGCGGCGGGGCCAGCCGCCCCAGCCCAGATCAGGGGCATGTCGCCCGTGCGGTCTCTACCATCGGACAGGTGGTTGATCACGGACCTCCCAGATCGACTCCGCAAGCTCCGCCGATCCGGCAGGAACCCCGGGCCGCGCTGGTAGCGCGGCTTCGGCGGCCGATGCCGCTGTCCTCGCCGCGGGGGGTGATGGCCGCGAACGCCGGCACGCCGGCGCCGCTGCGGCACGCATCCACCGTGGTCCTGCTTCGCGACACCCCTGGGGGCCCGGAGGCCTACCTGGTGAGGCGCGCCCGGACCATGGCCTTCGCCGGCGGGGTGTTCGCGTTCCCCGGCGGCCGGGTGGACCCTGCCGACAGCGGTTTCGAGGTGCCCTGGGCCGGCCAGCCGATGGCCGAGGTCATGAGCACGCTCGAGCCGGACGCCGCGCTGGCCCGCGCGCTGGTCCATGCCGCCGTGCGGGAGACGTTCGAGGAGTGCGGCGTGCTGCTCGCCGGCCCCGCGGCCGCCGGCGGGGCCGAGCAGACCGGCGCCTCGGCCACGCGGCCAGCGCCTCTCGACCCGGCCGGCCCCGCCTGGGCGGCGGACCGCGTGGCGATGGAGCGCCGCGAGCTCACGCTCGCCGGGCTGCTGGCACGCCACGGGCTCGCGCTGCGGGCCAACCTGCTGGCACCGTGGGCTCGCTGGATCACGCCGGAGGTCGAACCGCGCCGCTACGACACCCGGTTCTTCATGGCCGCCCTGCCGCCGGGCCAGCTGCCCGGCGAACTGTCCGGCGAGGCGGACCGGATGCTGTGGACGCATCCGGCGGACGCGCTCGAGCGGCACGCGGCCGGCCGGATGGCAATGCTGCCGCCGACCGCCTGGATGCTCTCCGACCTGCTGGGCTTCGCGAGCGTCGCCGAGGTGCTCGCGGCGGCGGCCGGCCGTACGATCACGCCGGTCATGCCGAAAATCGTGATCTTCGACGACGCGGTGCACTTCCTGCTCCCGCACGACCCCGAGTACGCGACCGCCGGGCCGCCCGCCGACCCGGTGAACGCCTCCGCGATCATCGCGGCGGCGACCATCGGCGCAAGCGGTGGCGAGGACGGGCCACCGGCCACGGCCGCGGGGCGGGAGCGGCCATGACCGCTGGCACCCGGCCGAGCCGCGACCGCCGGCCCGCCGCCCCCACCGGTCAGGCGCGCGGGGAGAACCAGGCGGCGCCGCGCCAGCCCCGCCAGGTGAACCCGCTGGCCGCGCTGCTACTCGCCCCCAACCCGAGCCCGATGACGCTCGAGGGCACCAACAGCTGGATGCTTCGCGCCCCCGGCCACGCCGGCTGCGTCGTCGTGGACCCCGGCCCCGACGACGAGGGGCATCTCGCCGCGCTGGCCGCCGCGGGACCGGTGGCCACGATCCTGCTCACGCACGGCCACCCGGACCACAGCGAGGGCGCGGCGCTGCTGCACGAGCTGACCGGCGCACCGGTCAGGGCGCTGGACCCGGCGCACCGCCTCGGTTCGGAGGGGCTGGTCGAGGGCGACATCGTGGCGGCTGCCGGGATCGAGCTGCGGGTGATGGCGACGCCGGGCCACTCGGCCGACTCGCTGTCGTTCCTGCTGTTCGGCGACACCGCCGGCACGGCGGTCGCGGACGGCGCGCCGCTCGCGGTGCTGACCGGCGACACGATCCTCGGCCGCGGCACGACGGTGGTCGCGCACCCGGACGGCCGCCTGGCCGACTACCTGGCGAGCCTGCGCCGGCTCGCCGAGCTGCCCGAGGGCCTCGTCGTCCTGCCCGGGCACGGCCCCGAGCTGCCCGACGCGCGCGGGGCGGCGGCCTACTACCTCACGCACCGGGCGCAGCGGCTGGAGCAGGTCAGGGCGGCGCTCGCCGCCGCCGGCGTCGGCCCGGCCGAGGCCACCCCGCGCGACATCCTCGAGCGCGTCTACGCCGACGTCGACCGCGTGCTCTGGCCGGCCGCTGAGCTGTCGGTCCGCGCCCAGCTGGACTACCTGCGCGACCAGGGCTGACCCCCGGCTACCGCGGCTGCCCGGCGGCCGTTTCGAGGCCACGGACCGTCTCCTCGGCGACGCCGCCGCCCCGGAACCGCCGGGATCTCACCGGTTCGGCAGGTCGCGCCCGGAACCACGCCGTCGGGCGCGGAACATCCCATACGTCGGGGTGTTGAGCGCCCCGGAGGGGCACTCAGCACCCCGACGGCATAGACCGATCGGTCAGGTTGTTGGTGTGAGCACGGTCACAGCGGGAAGACCCCGTCGCGCGGCAGCCAGGGCCCTTGTGCCCATCGGGTGCCAGCCGCCGTGCCCGGGCAGCGAGGCCCTGGCGCTCGATGACCTCGGGACGCCCGGTGCCGGGCATCCGACAACGCCGCGACGACGGGCGGTCGGATGGCCGTGAATCGGCCACTAGACTTTCCGGACGGAGGGGGACCGCCAGTGCGATACGTCCAAGATCGAGGCGGGTCAGCCTGCTCACCGCAGGCGGCCCCCGGGGCTCCTGCCGGGTCGCCGACAGGACGGCGCATAGCGGGGGCGCGCGCGCCATGGTGATCCTCCCGACGCACTCCGGGACGCTGCGGTGCCCGCGCTGCGGGACTCCGGCGGTGCCGGCCGCGCGGTACTGCTTCCACTGCGGGCTGCGGTTCACCTCGCTCGCCGGGTCGGGGCCGGAGTCCGCCGAGCGCCGCGTCGTCACCGTCCTGTTCGGCGACCTGTCCGACTTCACCTCGTGGGCTGAGGATCGCGACCCCGAGCGGGTCGGCGAGGTCACCGACCTGGTGCTCGCCGCGCTCGCCAAGGAGGTCGACGACGTCGGCGGCCGGGTCGACAACCTCGCCGGCGACGGGATCATGGCCGTGTTCGGCGCGCCGACGGCGCACGAGGACGACGCCGAGCGGGCGGTGCGCGCCGCCGCGGCGATGCAGGAGACGGTCCGCCGCCTGGTTGAGGACAGCGAGGACGGCGACACGCCGCTGGGCCTGCGGGTTGGCATCAACACCGGCGAGGTGCTCGCCGGCGTCCAGGCGTCGATGACGTACACCGTCGTCGGCGACACGGTGAACACGGCCGCCCGGCTGTCCGGAGCGGCCGCGGTCGGGGCGGTCTACGCCGGCCGGGAGACGATGACCGCCACCCGCTCCGTCGCCACCTGGCGGGAGCTGCCGGACCTCACGCTGAAGGGCAAGCGCGAGCCGGTGCCGGCCTACGAGCTGGTGAGCCTGCGGCCGTCGAACGTGGCGAGGCCCGGCCTCGGGGACGACGCCGCCTTCGTTGGGCGCGACGCGGAGCTGACGACGCTGGGCGGCTGGTTCACCGAGACCTTTCAGACCGGGTCGCCGACCATCGCCGTGATCACCGGCGAGGCCGGCATCGGCAAGACGCGGATCACCGGCGAGCTCGCCAAGCACGCCCACGACGAGGCCGGCGCGCAGGTGCTGTGGGGCCGCACGGTCCGCCACGGGGACGGCCGCAGCCTGGCCCCGCTCGCGGACGTGATCCGCGGTGCCTGCGGCGTCGTCGACGGCGACAGCCTCGACCGGGTCGCCGACCGGGTCCGGCGCACCGTCGGCCGGCTGAACCACCCGCTCACCGGCGCGCGCCTGCCCGCGGGCCTCGCCGACCGGCTGCTCGGGATGCTCGGCGTCCCGACCGACCGGCGGGCCTCCGGCGCCGCCGAGCCACCCCCCGGCGACCCGGCGGGCCGGGAGCACGGCGAGGCGAGCGCCGGCGAACGGTCCATCGACCTGGCCGTCGACACCGTCGGCCTGCTGCTGTCCGCGCTCGCCGCCGAGCACCCGCTGATCGTCGTGGTCGACGACCTGGAATGGGCGACCAGCACGCTCATCGGGGCGTTGCGCCGGCTGGCGGGCCGGCTGATCGGCCCGGTCATGCTGATGTTGCTCGACCGGGAGATCCCGCGGCTGTCCGACCTGCCGGGCGCGCGCCGGATGACGCTCGGGCCGCTGCCGGAAGGCGCCGCCACGACGCTGCTGTCGGACTTCCTCAGCGGTGAGACGCTCAGCTCACAGACCAGGACGGCGCTGCTCACCCGGGTGCACGGCAACCCGTTCTTCCTGGCCGAGCTGCTGAACCTGCTGATCGACCGCGACCAGCTGCGCCGCCAGCCCGCCGCCGCGCCGGGAAGCGCCGCCGCCAGGCCCGCCGCCGCCGAACCGGCGGTCGCCGCCGAGCCGGCCGCCACCGCCCGCCCGGCCGGCACCGACGGGCCCCGCTGGGTGCTGGAGGGATCGCTTTCCGAAACCGCGATGCCGGCCGGCGTGCAGTCGGTGCTGGCGGCCCGGATCGACGACCTGGACCCGACCGACAAGGCGGTGCTGCGCGCCGCCGCGGTACTCGGGAGCCGCTTCCCGGCGGCGGCGCTGCCGTCGGTCGAGGAACGGCCGCCGACCGAGGTCGCGGCGGCGCTGGAGCGGCTCACCGAGCGCCAGCTCGTCCGCGCACCCCGCGCGGGCGAGCAGCTGTGGCGGTTCGTCCATCCGATGGCACGCGACGTCGCCTATGCCGGGCTGCCGAAGGTCGAGCGGGCGCGGCGGCACTCGACGGCGGCCCGCTGGGGCGTGACGGCCATGACCGGCTCGTCGCGCGAGGTGTCGAACTTCGTCGCGACCCACGCGCTACGGGCGTTCGAGCTGGCCTCCTCGATGGCGCTGACGCCATCCGACCCGGCCTGGTCGGCACGTGAACCGGGGTTCAGGGCGCTGCTGCGGCTGGCCAGGGCGGCGCTGGCCCGCGACGACCATCGCACCGCCGCCGACCAGCTGGCCGACGCCCGCCGGCTCGGCCGCGGGGTGATCGACACCGACGACGAGAACATCGCCAGGGTGCTGCACGCCGAGGCACTCGTGTCGCTGCGCCGGCTGGAGGAGGCCGAGCGCACCCTGCGCCCGGCGCTGCGGGTCACCGCGCCGGCACGGCGCGCGGCCGCCTACGCGGTGCTTGGCGAGCTTCGCCAGAAGCAGGGCCGCGCGGAGCTCGCCACCCGCGCGCTGCGCACCGCGCTGGACGCGGCCCGCGCCGCCGGCGACGACCGGGCCGCCGCGGCCGCGCTGCGCCGCCTGGGCACTCTCGAATACGGAGCCGCCCGGATCCGCACGGCCGAGGAGCTCTACCGCGAGGCGCTCGAGCTGGCCCGCCGGGTCGACGACCCTCGCGGTGTCGGCTGGGCGCTGCAGCACCTCGCCTGGAGCGCGACCACCCGGGGCGACTACCCGCAGGCCGAGCGCTCCCTGCGCCAGGCCACCGAGGTGTTCGAACGCCTTGAGGACGCCGGCGGCATCGGCTGGTGCAGCGGCACCGAGGCGCTGGTCCTGCTGCTGTCGGGCCAGCTGGCCCGGGCGCGGGCGCTGGCGCGCGGCCTGGTGGACGCGGCCGAGTCGATGGGTGAGCGGTGGGGCATGGCCGTCTGCCTGACGATCGGCGCGATCGCCGCGGCGGAGCTCGGCGACATCAGCGCGGCGCGCACCGACGCGGCCCGCGCGGCGGCGCTGTTCGAGGGCGCGGGCGACAGCTGGGGACGGATCCTGACAAGGGTGGCCCAGGGACTCGCGGCCAGGGGCGCCGGCGAGCCGGACGCCGGGGCCGAGTTCCTCGCCGGTGCGTGCGCCGAGGCGGCCGCCGCCGGCCAGGCACTGGTAGGGGCGCTCGCGTCGCTGATGCTGGGGCTGACCCTCCTGGACGCCGGACGGGTCGACGAGGCCGAGCGCGCGGCCCAGTCGGCTATGGGCGAGCTGGTTGGCCTCGATCTGCGCCCGCACGCCCAGCTGGGCGCGAAGGTGCTGGCGGCGCAGGTCGCCAGGGCGCGCGGGCGTCTCGACGAGGCGATCGCGCTGCTGCGGGAGGCGCTGGCCGCGAGTGAGCCCGCGACGCTGCTGTTCCCCCGCCGGCAGGCATACGCGCACCTGGCCGGCACCCTGCTGGACGCCGGCCAGCCGGAGGAGGCACTGGCGGTCGCCCGCCGGGCCGTGGCCGTGGACGCCGAGGACGTGCGGGCGCAGGTGCTCGCCTGGCGGGCGCTCGGCACGGTCCTGGTCTCCAGCGGTGACCTGGAGGGCGGTCGGGAAGCCTACCTGCGGGCGCTACGGGCGGCGACGGCGACCGAGGCGGTCAGCGAGGCGCCACAGACCCGGCGGCTCCTGGCCGCCCTCCCTGAGCCGGGGCAGGGGGAGCCCGCACGGGTAGGTGCCGCCGGCGGCCGGGCTCCGCGCCTCGGCGAGCCGGGCGGCACGGCGCATGGCGACAACGGCGTCGCCCGGGTCGACACCGCGCTGGCCGTCGGCCTGGCGGCCGACGGCCCCCCCCCCCCCCCCCCCCCAACCCCCCCCCCCCCCCACCCCCCCACCCCCCCCCCCACCAAGCCCGC